>CAYVHK010000102.1:10825-16541 GCA_964451145.1 uncultured bacterium
GATGCGGTCATTATTATTGACCAAACTCCAAGTGAAAATATGGGTGGAATAACTAATTTTGTTAGAGAACATCTTTGTTACTTGTCTGTCCAAATGCCAGACAAAGTTTTTATGGCTGACTCGCGTACTCGAATTGGTAAATATAAAAACGTACTAATTAAGCCTAACCGTTTTGAAGCTCAGCGTGCTCTTGAACCAGGATGGTTAGGGGAAACAGTCTCATTGGAAGAAACTCAAAAAAACAGTAATAATTTGCACCAACAAACAAGTGCACCTGTTATTATTACCTGTGGCCAAGAGGGTATTATAACTTTTGACGGGGTAGACTCTAACCATATACCTGGCATTTCGCTTCAATGCCAAACTGACCCCGTTGGCGCAGGCGACAGTGTTACTGCCGGATTAATCTCAACCTTGGTTAGTGGTGGTAGCATAAGCGAAGCTGCATTGATCGGAAACTTGGTGGCCTCAGTTACAGTAACCAAAATTGGTACTACCGGCACGGCCTCACCAGAAGAAGTAGTCGAAAGATTAAGTTTGTATTTCCCTAAATAGTGGTAGTAGCTCATGGAATTATTGGAGTTAATTATCTCCCGACGAACACACCGGGAATCGTTTTCAAATCGTCCTATCTCTACAAACCATCTTAACCAGTTACTTGAGGCAGCTCGTTGGGCCCCATCCCCTTTCAATGTTCAGCCGTGGCACATGGTAGTAATAACGACCGACCAACAAAAAAAAGCGATAGCTAAACTTACGGCTGATGCTATCGTTGAGCAATTTACTGATGCTCAGTTTTTGGACGATAATAGTCGTTGGATGAGGGCTTCTATAGATGAATGGGAGCGTTCCCAAGACGGAGTGTTATTGCAAAATCAAGTTAATTTGCCAGCTGGATTGTCAAAACCGACTATTTTAAAACCAATCATTAAGCGAGCATCCCATTTCAGTCAGTTAGGTAAACTTGGTGGAAGTAAACCTGCTCAAGAAGTTGCGAGCTCAATAAATTCTGCACCGATGTTGATAGTAATCACTATGGACCGGAATCGGAAACCACCAGGTGCTGGTCATCTTCGGTGGATGTGGTTAGGTATGGGAGCAATGATCCAAAATATGTTATTAGCTGCTACTGAACTGAAAATTGGTTCTCAGTTTGTTAGTGCGGCTATTGAACAGTCTTCCGATCGGCAGAAATTGTCACAGGTCTTAGCTTTACCCAACTGGCATGAGGTTATTAGTCTAATTCGTTTTGGTTATTTAAAAAATCATATTACTGACAACTGCCCAACTCATACGATCAAGAGTGTACGACGAAAATCTGTCGATTTTGTCAGCTATGAAACATACGCACAAAAAAAGGCAGATATGGCAAAATAACTGCCATCTGCCTAAAATGCCGGAGGTCGGACTTGAACCGACACGGGCCGAAGCCCACTGGATTTTGAGTCCAGCGCGTCTACCAATTTCACCACTCCGGCTGGAAAACTCGGTAATTCACCCCAAGAGGCTAGCACAGATTCTAGCATATATGAATCACAAGTGACAAGAAAAACCGTGAAACAAACACCTAATAAACCTAAGCAACGGGTTCAACAGCTCAATCGTCTATCTACTTTCTTTTCTCAGTTGATTTTCCAAAAACAAACTTGGTTATTGATCGCAGATTGGCTGGTTTGGCAACTACCAACCCGACGTTCGATTTTGAAACTAATTAACCAGTTAGTACCGCTACGCTCTGGTATACCAGCCGACCGAAGCCGTTTCCGGGATCGTATATTTTCTCTCGCTTGTCTTGAACTTAAAAAACCGGATCGCCAGCATCTAGTAGAATTGCTCAATCAAGCACATGATCCAACGGGTTTAGAACAGGCCTTTTTTAGTTCGATCTTTCCCCAAATTATTAAGCGCGGTTTAGCAAGTGTTCCGCGCAAAGCTCAAAACCCATCTCAACTCCATGTGGAGATTGGTTATTTGGCACACAATGAAGATTATTTTTTTTGGGTACTTGAAATTGATGGAGAACGGAAAGATAACCCGGACCGTCGCACCATTGTTCCTGATTTGGAGATTCAAGGACAGAAAAAATACGTTAAATACCCTTTGGGGGTAGCACGGTTAATCGAAGGACTCAATATTGAACGAGTAACGACTGGAAACATAGATCCTCTGGGTTGGATCATTAACTCACAAACTCATTTCAACCGAGTCCTGATAGATCTAAAAAAACGGAACTACAAAATTACAACAGTGGAACGACCGATTTTTGAGTTGGGTCGGTTGAAACTATTACGCCGCCTTGATCTACAGGAGCTAAAAAAACGTCAATCTCAGTCCGAACGCCGAAATCCCCGCTAAAGTAAATTCCTGGCTCAATTGAAAAGCAACAACCTTCGATCAACTGTCGTTCGTCTTTACTCTCAAAGTTATCCATGTTGGCTCCATTGCCGTGAACCTCAAGACCAATGCTATGTCCTGTTCTGTGAGTAAAGTAATCTCCGTAACCAGCATTCCGAATCCTGCTTCGAACTACATCATCAACTTCGAATCCGTAAATTGCTTCTCCAGATAATATACGTTGTCGAATAAATTCGACGGCTTGATCTCGAGCCTGACGGACGATTTCAAAAATTTGGCTGTATCTATCCGGAATTTGATTTCCAACATACCCCATCCAAGTCGTATCAGCAAAAACAGCTGACGGATCGTTTTGCTTAGCCCACAAATCTATCAAAATAAGATCGCCCTCTTCAATTGGTTGGTGGTTGACGAGAGTAGGTGAATAATGTGGATCTGAACTATTAGCATTTACAGCGTCGATAGGTGGAAAGTTGGTGACCTATTCATAGTAATCAAAATCGGCCATGATACGTTGTTGTACTGTATACTCTGTTATTGATTGTCCATTCCTTATATTTTCCCCAATCCATTTAAAAGCGGCCGTTTTAATCGATAATATTTGGTGCGCAGTTTGCTGATGTCCTTTAAGTTGTTCCATCGATAATTTTCCTTCAATGTATTGAACAAGATTAGCAGAACTAACAACTTCAACACCGATTGACTTCACTAATTCTAATGTTCCTGCATCAACTCGGGATACATAGGGAATATTTGGTGAATATTCCATGGCAACGACAGATTGACCAATCAATAATTGTGTTAATTTTGATTTTAGTTCTTGCCAGCTACGGTAAACCCAAACTTCACCAGGCACATCTTGAAAGTGAGATTGCTCGATATGTTGAATTAACCAAATGGGAGAACGATCAAGAAAAATACAACAAAACCAACGTCTAGTGATTTTGCGTCCTGCCAAACCCGCAACTCGTTGAGCTATCGGATTCAAACCACGAAAGTCATATAGCAACCAAGAGGATAAATTTAGTTGTCGAAGATATTTTTGTATTTGGGGAATATCCACAATATGTCCAGTAGGATTTTTATAATCAATTTAAATTTAATAAATAGCTACAGAAACGTAACCGACAACTTGGGTAAGATCACCTTGTGGTACATCTCCTGAGTTGTTGGTAGCAAAAATTTGTAGTCGCGGCCAACCCAATTTTTTGCTTGTTTCAATAGTTGTATAAGTTACAACTGTACTGCACGTCAAACACTGTAAGTTAGGAATTCGCGGCAGGTTCATATAATCCGAAATTAGTGTCGTAGGCTGACAGAGCCGAAATAGTGACTTGATCGGCTCGGATTGTTGCTGAACAGGTGGGATAATGACAAAGATCCATACTTTCAATCAATAATGTTGACCCGACAATCATCGGCTCAGAAATAGCGTTAGATAAGGTAGAAATATTAGTAATGGAATCATCATTGACTTAAATAGGTAACTGTACTTCTAAACAATGTTCGACCTGATGGGCTTTAGGCATATAATCAAGCTTGTTCCATAATTTCACTTGCCATCTGTTCATCAATTTCAATATTGCTCAGAGGTATGAGAAATGATCCTCGAGAATAAACAACAGTTTCTTTAAGATTATATTTATGGCTTAAACACACTAGAACAACCGTTTCAATATTTTTGTCTATTAGAAGTCGATAAGCAGTAATTAATCATTTGTTGTAGTCGTCGTATTTCATTGGAATAGAATTGGTCAGCTACAGCCGGCGACCTGATCATTAACAAGGAGAAGTTACTACTTTATTATGTTTGAACTGGATTATTATCTGAGTCGTTGTCTGAGTCGTAGGACTTGGCAGGAGGGGGTGGATTATTAACAGAATTGACGAACGATATTCTCAAATTATAGAGTGTATTTTCCATGAAATTCTTTTCAGGCATTGTTAAATTACCTTCTGTTTTCTCTTTTAGTAATTCGATAGTATCAATCATTCGCTTGGCGATATTCAAATCAACAAACACTTGTTTCGTTTCAGGATCTTGCATTCCACCAAGGTAAGCCATCGCAGTCCCTGAATATTCTGAAATTAAGCTCTCAAATGTAACGGTGGGTAAAACCGGGTTTGTTCCTTTTTCTGTATCTTGGCTCATTCTAGTCTCCTTTTTAGAATCGAGAGTAGCGAATTGTAACTGATTAATTAATCAAAAATAATAATTTGGGTCAAGAGGTGGCCAGCCTGATTATTGTAGGTTGGATTTTCATTCATAGCCAGAAAAATAACACCGCTTGCAGGAGCTGGATTATCGTAGCGTGAGCCAATAGCAATTATTTCCTGTTCGATTTTGGCGATCAGCATACCTACATTACTACCAGGCAAAGGGAAATCGTCGTTTCCTGTTAAATTAGGAATGCCGTCAGCTCCACACCAAACTGTTCGATTTCTAGCATCCGGGGACCACGCTCCTTCTGCTTCAATTACCAAACGCTGTCCTTTCTCGATACGGACATAACTCTCTTGCCAAAACGAACTTGGCCGTGCCATTTTAGTAACAGAAAAAGGCATCTAAAACTCCTCTAACCAATTAATAATTTGTGTTTCTAAAGAAATTGAATCAAGATTAGCAACAAACGTAAAATGATCATTTTTGCCTGCTACTTGATAGAGGTCAGCTATCCATTGTACCGGAAAGTGCTGACCAGTATTTAATAAACAAATCGGTTTTGGCACCAAAACCGCACCGGCTGCGCGAAAATCACCCACTCGCCTGAGACTGGGAATTGGTAATTTTGTAATAAAATCTTCGTCATCTTTAGCATTGAATTGGGCTAAATTGGCGACTAAGCAATCAGCTGAGGAAAAGCCAGCAACTAAAAAGGTAATTGGACCAGCACCATCGATACCAACTAAATTTAGTGTAGTTAGATTTGAGTTTTTTTGGCGAATTTGGTCGATAGCAGCCAAAATATCTTGGCACCATAGAGCAGGGTCAGATCGATTATAGGTATTGAAGAATCCGGTATCGGTATCTCGTCCTGTAGGTTGTAACTGCAAACCAAAAACAGCTTGTTGATCTGAGTTAAGCTGTTCAACCAAATTACCTATGCGACCATTTTGATGAACGATTAAAGTTGCGAATTCCACAATTGGCGGTTCTTTAAGCGTTTCGATTAAATTCACAGAATCATTGTATTCATCCGATAATGCCAATGCATGAGACAATCCTATCTCCATCTCAGATTGAAAAGCTGTTAGTTCATTTACCGTAGTTGGTTTTTTGTGTTCAATAGCGACTTTTGCCAACTGCTTTAAAGACACTATCAATTGTTCAGTATTCAAAGCGTGGTAAGGAACAGCTTGA
>CAYVHK010000103.1:0-5508 GCA_964451145.1 uncultured bacterium
TCGACCGATTCAGTTTGAACCAACTTTTTCCAAATACAAAGGCGAACTTTGTTATGGTGTTCAATTACATTTAACCGAAACGAATTCATTGGACCAGGCTTGCCCAATTTCAGCCACACTATATCTGATGCATTTGATAAAGCACCGTTACCCAGATCAATTCCGATTTCATACAACATTTTTCGATCGGTTGGCTGGTAGTGATAAACTAAGACATACAATACAAAATGGTTCCTCAATTACTATTTTACTTGAAGATTGGCGACAACAGTCCTTAGAATTTTGGCAGCGTTGTCAACCGTACTTAATATACCATTCGGCTCATTAAGGCGCTTAGTCCTTTTATTCTTTGAAGAATTAACCAAACGTTTCTATAGTCGATATTATAATGATGTTAGCCATATATTTTAAAAGGGGATTCCTTTGCGTGCTTTAACGATGCAATTGCGAGCCGACGGCGAGCGAGAAAAAAAAATGGTCGATAATTGGCCTGACCCACCTCCTATTGAATCAGACCAAATTCGTACCGAGACTTTGCTATCTGGACTGACAAATGGAACTGAGCGAAATGGTATGATTGGTGGTAATTATGCACCGTCTGAATCATCTTTACCCACTGGTGGTGGGGGATATCAAAATGTCGGACGGATCATCGAAATCGGTTCAGACATAAAAGATTTGGAGGTTGGTGATACTGTTTACTCAAGCTCTGGTCATTATCAGTATTGTAATTTACGTCCACATAATTTCGAAAACTTGATGCCACATCAGTACCACGATGGCTTACTCATAAAGTTAGATAATCGGGTTGACCTTACTCAGGCAGCATTGTTTGGTGTTTCCTCTGTGGCTATGCGCTGTTGTCGAAATGCTGATTTGCGAATGGGGCAGCGTTTTTTGGTTGTAGGTGCAGGTATGGTTGGTCAAATGGCCGCTCAAATCGGAAACGCTATGGGAGCTAGAGTGAGCATTGCTGATATTGACCAAAGGCGGTTGGATATTGCGTATTCAACAGGATTGGTTGAAAATGTTGTTAATGTCAGTGGTAAGGGTTGGCAACAAATTCAGGATGCCAACTTTGATACAATCTTAGATGTTGCAGGTGTGGTTGGAATGGAAGATCAACTTATTGGTGCCGCTAAACATGGGGGTTTAATTCTATTGATTGCGGGTCGATTTAAAGTAGAATATACCTTTAACTTAGGACAACATAAAGAAATTAATATCAAACAAAACAGCCACTTTGATAAAGACGACTTAACTAATTTGCAACGTCTAACTGCGAGAGGAGAGTTAAACATAGCACCACTGATTAAAGATGTTGTATCGATAGCTTCAGCCCAACAAATTTACGACCGATTAAGAGATCAACCTCAGGAATTACTCGGAACAGTTTTTGATTGGAGATAATATGGAGACTAGTCAAACCATTAAGGTAGCTGTTATTACTGGTGGACATAGTTTTAATGTCGTTGAATTTCATAATTTATTTAGTCGCTTGTCAGGAGTAAAGGCCTACATTCAACACATGGATGACTTCGCCACTTCATCTTTGACAGTTCGTAGTAACTACGATGTAATCCTATTTTATACTATGTTATTGGACGGGCCGACTGACGACGGACAAGCATGGTACCAAGGGAAACCTAAGTCGGTCTTGGAACAGCTAGGTCTAACTGAACAAGGTATTTTCATGCTTCATCACTCAATTTTGGCTTATAGAAATTGGCCAATTTGGAGTCAAATTGTTGGTTTTGAGGACCTGACGCATGATGTAACTATGAACCAAAAAATATCAATTCAAATAGCTAGCCCCAACCATCCCATCACATTTGGATTGTCTGATTGGCAAATGTTGGATGAGACTTACAAAATGGCTGATCCCTTATCGGATAGTGAAGTATTATTGACCACTGATCAGCCCACAAGTATGCGGGCCCTGGCTTGGACACGTCGATATCAAAACAGTCGTGTTTTTTGTTTTCAATCTGGACATGATAATCGTACTTGGTGTAATCCTAATTTTATCACTATTTTACAGCGCGGTATCCAGTGGTGTGGGAAAAAAATCTAACACTAGAAAAAAGTTGTTTTATGAATCGTGCCTCTTTCTGACCGCAGATAAGTGTAAGTGCTTTTTTGTTAGGCCGAGTTGAAGTTGTAAGGATTGTTAGTGTAAGTTATCTTTCTTTTGATATTTTTTCAAAATTTTTTTAGCTTTTAAAGGCCAATCAACAGTTGAACCAGTACTACCTGAATTGTAGGCTTTGATAAGATCATCTTCGTTTGAAACCCCCCAATTTCTTACCATTATGTTTTTATTTCTAGCCATATCTACCGATTCAGAATTTGAAAATTTGGCTCTTGGACAAATCACGTTTATATTCTGCTTAACACAATTTTCTAAATCATTTTCAGTGATACTTTCTAGTAGCCAAGCTGTTCTTTCTGATTGGGTGAATCGCTCAAATTTTATCAGTTGTTCAATGAAGAAACTGCTTATAGTAATGCCCCCAAGTTCATATAGTCCTTTTTCACGGGACAACCACCCATAGTCGCTTAGGCATTTGTACACTATCTCCGATAGTTCGTGATCTCTAGATTTCAGTTCTAAATGAAGATTGGCTTTATATTGGTATTTTTCTAGCAGGTCATTGAGCCTTGGAATTTTGTAATCTTCTCCCACAACATTAAATTTGTTTTTTGCTTCTAAAAGCTTTATTTCGTCATAGTTCTTTTCCGATACCAAACCCTCTATTCCTGTCGTTCTGAATAAATTAGAATCATGAATAATCACAGGAATCTTATCTTTTGTTAATTGAACATCAAACTCAAAATTGTGAAAGCCCAAACGTATGGCTAAGTCAAAGGATGGAAAAGTATTTTCGGGTAATTTCTCTGAAAAACCTCTGTGAGCCACAATAGTAAACATTTTTCATCACTTATTTGTATTTAGCCTGACCTTTTTAAGGCTTAAGCCATTGAGCAGTATCTAAAGGAACATAATTATGCCACAATTCAAAATAGAGGACTTGGCCTATTAAGGATCCTGACTCTCCTACTTGACCAATTATCTGGTTTTTTGTTACTAAATCACCCACTTTTACTTCGACTGCCGACAAATGCGTATACACTGACGTGTGGGCATTGCCATGCAAAATCAGGATAGTATTTCCATATCCGACAACTGAGTTAATGACTTTTCCCACAACTCCTTGTGCCACATTCTTAACTCTCAGCGATTTTTCATTATTGTCATCAGGTTTAATGGTAATTCCTCGATCAAAAGGGTTTTGGTTCTTGATGATTTTTCCCCGTACTGGCCTAGGTAATTTTCCTTTGTCTTTTATACCAATGCTCCTAATGCGATCAGCTTTAACCATTAGTGTGTCAGTAGACAATATGCCTAAAGCTTCTTCTAGTTCAACCACGGCTTGACGCAATTCTTTAATGACTTGATCATAGGTGCTGCGTTGTGTACGATAATCACTTAACAGTTTTTGTCTCTTTCGTTTGCTAGTTAATAGATTTTCCTGCTTAGTTTGAATGACTTGTGTTGTTGCCTCTATAGCAGTAACTTGTTTTTGTAATTTTGTATAGGTAGATTTAATTTTTTCTTGTTGTATCATCAAATTAGCTAGCATTTGTTGATCAAATTTTGCGATTAAATTTGCGTATTTATATTTAGTGAGTAGATCCGTTAATCCTTCAGAACTCATCAAAAGTTTGACAAGTTGGTGTTGGTTGGTCTGAGCTGACCGATATCCCATTTTGTAAATTGAGGCGATTCGCTTGGAGGCTTGCCGCTGATAATTTAAATAATGGTCTCGCAACGTCGAAAATTCAACTTCGCTTTCTTTTTTCTTCCTTTTTTGGACTTCAATTTCGTCTTGATGATGTTCTAGCTCGACTTGGAGGGTTTCCATTTTGGATTCTATTTCTTGCAAGCGTTTTAAGATTCCTTGCTCTTTTCCAGCCACTTGGTTACGCTTTTTCTGCGCATTTCGTTTTTGTCGGATTTTTTGCTGTCTTTGCTGTTCTAACTCATGTAGTTTTAAATCGTTTAACGGATCATCAGCCCACAATATACCGGCAAACAGATAAACTCCTCCAATTAAAAAACAGAGTGAAAACAGTAGCCGATTTTGGTGCATAGCTGTACGTTTAAATTTGATTTTTAAACTGTTAGGTCGTTGATAATACCAACATTTTGGCTAACTTCATCTTGATTTTCCATACCGATGGTCATGGCATGAACACAAGATAGATTTAATACAAATTCGATGGCTTTTCGTGCTCCTCCTTTTTCCTTGTCCAGTTTACCCATACCCATTACCTTCATACCGTAGATACCTTTCCCCTGACTTGCCATTAGTTCCATAGTGCGGATTACATCTGGTGGAGAAGCGTCCATGGAAACACCAGCATAATTAATGCGAGCTAACACGATCTCTACCCAATCAGTAATGGCGGACGTTTGGAAGGCCCCAAAATCGTGGCAAGAAACACCATGGGCTCGAATTAACCCTTGTGCTTTGCAATGACTAAGTGCTTCCATTGCCTCTGTATATCTTTGTGGCCAGTCGATTTCAGTTAGACAATGTAGTAAAACGATATCGATGTAATCGGTCCCCATTTCTTTCAAAAAACGTTTTACATCAGCTTCAACTTTCTGACCAGTACGAGACGTTGTTTTAGTAGCAATCGTAATTTGTTCTCGATCCAATCCTTGTAATGCGCCTTTGGCATGTGGATGACTTCCATACATGTCGGCTAGGTCCCAAAAACGAATACCTTGATCGTATGCGAAATGAAATAAATCAATGAGTCCCTGATGACCGAGATCTGTCTGATTCGAACGTCCGTTCCACCCGTTAGAGCCTGTTCCGATTGCCAGTCTCGATGTTCTAACTCCTGTTTTTCCCAATTCAACTATTTTCATTTTGTTCTCCTATAACTAAATCGAGCTATGCGACTAAATAAGTACATAGCAAAATTAACAATTCAATTTGTAATTACATTGCTATTTTTCAACAACTGTTCAAACTAACCCGCATCGTTTCCGCCAAAACCACTCGCTACCAAGTAAGATAACTGCGAATAATAAAATCAGTGGATGATTCCATAGTTGATGTTCAATTGGTTGGTAGATCGATTGCTGTCGAGTAGTTGGTATCAAATCGACCAACTCTTTAGCCGAAATCGTTTCTAGTGGCCGATAAATACCGCCCGTATTATCGGCCAAAATAGTCATTAAGTCTTGGTCTAAATAAGGTTTGTCAAACTCTGCGGTGTTAGCTTGAACTTGAACTTCGATTTGGTCTCTATCATTTGAAATGTTTGCTTGAACAATATAGCGACCGGCAATAGTAGTGGGGAAAGTAGTCCAGTAAATTCCCTCACCAATTTCAGTAGCCGATAACTGAAACGAAGGGGCATCATTGGGTGCAATGTCTAGTCGAATTTCGGCTTGGGTCCTTGGCATGGAATTATCATCATACGCGTGAA
>CAYVHK010000103.1:5518-16533 GCA_964451145.1 uncultured bacterium
CCCACCTGATAGTTAACTCGATCCGTGGTTAAATGGATTAAGTTATTCGTCGCTCGAACAGCAAGCCAACGGATGGCCTGCGACCAAAAACGGGTATAATGGGCGTTTGATAATTGTTCATTACTATTAGCTATCTGATTAGGTTGAAAAGACCACTGCCATGAACCTGTCGCTGCCAACATAAGGCACCTTCCAAGTCCCGACTGCTGATAGATTAAAATAGGTGTAGATGATGACTTATGCTCAGCCAAAGGAACGGCATTACTTTTCAACTCAAATTGCTCAAACCAACCTGATAAAGTTGGCAGATTTTGCCAGATTTTTTGATTCAGGTTAACACTTGATCCCAATTGCATTACCGGATGGTATTGACCATCGTTGGTCAGCACTAGATCAACTTCTGTTGGTTTCAATAAACAACCATTAGGAGCTATAATAGGTAAAAGCTGAGATAATCTTGAGTTGACTAAACCGTTAACTCCTAACGCGGTCTTTCCAGATAAAAAAACGATGGATCGACCAAATTGCTGTACATAATCTATTAATGCTTGTTGTTGATCCACGGACAATTGGTTGGAAGACAGATCGCCCAAAACGATAACATCATATCTTAATAAGTTAATAGCTTGTGTTGGAAAGGTTTGTGCTGGTTTCATATCTGAGTTGATCGGAAATGGGGGGGGAGTTTGCAAAACTATTCCCTCTACTTCTATATCTGCGTTTTGGGTAAGATCGCGTTTTAAAAATGCGTAATCCCAACGGGGATGTCCGTCAACTAAGAGTACTGTTAATTTTGATTTAACCGCTCGAATGGTAATCGTTTTTTGGTTGTTTTCGGTGGTTACTTCGCCCGCTAATCGAGGTAATTGAACAGTGTAAGTCAAAGTTCCTTCCGTTTTTGGTTTAATGTCAAAATCTATTATTTGTCTCGATACTGGCTTGGATTCAACCATATTTTCAGTAAAGGTTATTCTTTCCGAAGCAATGGTAGCGGAACTGTTTTTGAGCCTAATTTCCGCTTTTTGATGGTCAAATCCTCTCTGATGAATAATCGCACGCAGGTTTGTTTTTTGATCAACATAGACAATTGGACTTACTTCAATTTTTTCCACTGCTACATCAGAAGGTGGTATAGCATTACCAACACCAAGAGTATAAATAGGAATGTTCAGTTGTTGGATTTGGTCAAGGTCGATTGAACCAACATTATGCCCCCCATCCGATATTAAAACGATTCCAGCTACTGGTTGGCCTCGCCACTGTAAAATCGTTTGATTGATTGCCGCTTGGAAATTTGTTTTTTGCCCTAATGGTGTAAACATATTTACATTAGTGCCAATATCAATAGTGGATAGTTGATCATCAGAAAACTGGTAAAAATGCGGCTTAATTTTATCCGATAAATTGGTTCCATTTGAAAATACACGTACTAGATCATTTTCTGAAAACCAGTTTTTGACGGCTTCTAGGCGAGAAACTAACTTTTCCACACCTTTGATTTTAGCATCAGGCAACCCCATGCTGGATGTGGTATCGACCAAAAGTAGCAGATTAGGAACGGGTGTGATATCTTTCTGCTCGATTCGAATCGGTTGTACCAAGCAGAACAACAAAACAAAAATAGACAGTAATCGTAAACCTATCAACCCGAATTTCGTTAATTTGGCGATACGAGGTTGCTTTAAACCCAAATAAGTGCTTACAGCTAAGCCTCCAGAAATCAAAAGTAGAATTAGCAATAACCAAAAAGGCCAGTAGAATTTGAATTGCATTTACGATCGTCTAAAGGTTTAATCGGGCGAGCGAAATAGGATAATATTTCTAATGATGTTTGTTATGATAATGTTGCCGAAGTAGATCAACACCAAAATCATCTTCTAAATGTCTCCAAATTGAGTGGATGTGGTTGGCGTTATTCTGCACGTTGTCGTATTCAGCAAAAAATGTTTGCCCATGTAGCCTGTAGTAGTGGGGTTGTCCTCGTTCTTCTCCGCCAGCCCAAGCAAAGTGAATTTGATTTAGATCAGCGTGACGAAGTTTTTGAAGTTCATTCTGAGCCACCTGATTAGGCATCCGATCAATATATTCGTGAATCAGGGTTATTAGCACTTCTCGTTGTGATGGATTCATCGACTCCATTGCTAATCCTTGTGCTTGTTGGATTTCGACTTTAGGTTGCTCGCGAGTTAAAATATCGTGCGGGGCTTCCACATTCAAAATAGCCTTGCTCTTTTGATCATGGGACAAAGTTTTCAACAATTCGCGGGCCAAGTCCTCTTCCTCTGACAAAATGCGTAAACCTTTGTGTTTACCATCCTTTACTTCTCCTGGGTTAGCACCAAAAAATGATGGAACTGGTGAAATTAGCTGTTTATTAATAATGGTATAATGTAGCGAAACATGATGCCCTTCAACCCGCCAACCCCAGGGCTGTTTATTCGTTGGATCACCAAAGATAGTAAAGTAATATTGCTCTGGATCACGAGCGAACTTTCCAGTACCAGTTGATTGTTCGATTTCCCCCAAGATAGTTTCTAGATCGATGATGGCTCGGGCTTTTTGATACCCTTTTTTACTCAGGCTCGCAGCTAACAAGGAGAAAGCTTTCTCTTGTTGTTTGATTTGCATCTCCTTTATCGACAAGCCTTGACGAGGAAACATTTCGACTGGCACATAGTGCCAACGAAAACGATCATTAGCGTCAAAAGGTAAAATTGCCTTCTGGCGTTGTTCTGGACTGAGTTCCTCCAAAAATTGAACACAAGCGACTTGCATACGTTCGCTAGTTTCCGAGGCTGGTAATACTAATCCATTGTTTACTGTGTGGCAATGGTCTGAATCTTGATCTCCATGATGATGATCTGACATCCTAATCTCCCTAATAGAATTTTGTTTAAGGGTTTAGTGGTTGCTTTGATTTAGCCACATGAATACCGGTAGCACCATTCTCGTCAGTATTTTAAATTATACTAGATTCATTAAAAACGGTGATTTAAGGTTGTTTTACTTGCAATAGTCTTTAGTGTAGCAAAAGTTAAAATCTCTGTTTATCTTATATGTATCTGTTCAATAAGAGAAAATCAGAACTAGGATCACTCTGTCGGCACTTAACATATTCTCTAGAGGGCAATATCTAGCTCAAAGTAGCAGAATTCTCCTGTTTCTCAGGTAGTTATAAAAAAACCTATTTTAGCACTAAAAATACCCAACATTATTCCAGCCACAACATCGGTTGGATAGTGAACACCATGATAAACTCGCGAAAAACCTACAAAACAAGACCACACGACTAACGGTACTTGCAAGGAAGGATAAAAATAGCCTAGTACAATGGCTACCATCACAGCACCGGCGGTATGGCCTGAAGGAAAACTAAACTGGTCTGGCGGCGGAATCAAAAAATCGACTTCTTCCAATACATCAAAAGGACGAGTGCGTTTGACTTTCTTCTTCAATAATGTGTAAATTGATAATTTGACCACAAATCCGACAGCCCCAGTAGCAAAAATCCGTTTGCCTTCTGCTAAATCAGGGTGAAAAATCAACAGAAAAGGTACAATTGCAATATAAAGATGACCATCCCCCGTCTTAGATACCAAGAACATTATATAATCAGCTACACGACGCCCATTAAGGTTAAAAATCCTCAGAAACAATCGAATATCCCAGTCGCTAAGACGAAGTAAAAATCGTTTAATCATCGCTAATTTTACAATGTTTAGGTTTAAGTAATACGATTTTTGAGGCCGTGATGTGATTTGGACTTCAGGTTAGGTATATGATGCCAATAGTTTGCAACAGGACTATCTTGCCAACCAGCTTGCAAAGTATCCCAATCGTCAGGAGATCCTAACCAATGAAAGTGTGGTTTTAGCCATGATTCAGCTATGGTATGGCTAAAACCAGTATATCGGAAATCGATAGATAGGCGAATAACGTCTTGGGTGTAGTTATCAGCAGCAGCATGAATTGTTAGGGATTTGAATAGTAAGATGTCACCGGCCCGATAATTGGTCTGTAACCATTTTGAGTTTTTAGGAACTGAAACCGCATTACCACCTAGACCTGGCGCAGAATGAGGAATTAAAAAACCCGACTTGTGACTATTTTCTAGTAATTTTAAGAAACAGACCGTAACCGGTATGTCACCTAGAGGACCCCAACTAGAAAGTGTTTCGGATGCCACCACAACTTGAGCCAGTCTTGATGTGGTTGTGTACCACGTTCATTGTCCTTTGGTAAAGCGAAAACTGGTTCTTGGAACAAGCTCTCTATGATGGAATACACTCGGTCAGTAAGTTTCAAACTATGAAACGATTCTAGTGCTTTCAGTTTAGCATATACCGGTCTCCATTCAGCCTCACCTTCCAAAATTGGTTCACGATCGGTAAGCCCTTCCATCGGATCGCTATTACTTCTTAGCCAACCTGCATCTTGGCAAAATTCCATAATTTTCCGGCGCAAAGTATAAACTTTTTCTTTGGGGAGAATGTCCCGGAAGAACAGATAGCCGTCATTCATTAGCCTCTAGCGCAATGTAGATGGGTTAGATAGTAGATCATTCAATTCAGTAAGGTATTCCATTTTGATGTTTATGTTTACTATTCGTTGTTGAATCGAGATAAATCACTTAAGCTAATAACTTGAAAATGATTATCTTTCAAGTGTTGCATATATTTCTCAAATTGGTTAGGCTTTGTATTGACCCATGGGTGTTCTAGGGCTGGTACACCGTGAAACGTAAGTACGCAAATCTTACCGTTTATGGCTTGGTCTAAGGCCCATAGAAAATCGTCCCATGTCCAGTTTGGTCCTGAAGCGCCAGTAGTCGGAATTAGTAATGAGTCGTGCAACTGAGGATCGTAAGCAGGGCCGCGTCCTCCATTATCATTATACTCAAATTCTGGTGCTACGCCTCGACGTGCAAATCCAAAACCCCGATTCCTCAACACTTGGACAGCAGTTTCATTATATTGATAGCCCGGGTAACAAAAAGTTGTCGGTTTTATAATGTTGTATTTACTACAACACCGGTCGATATGCACGATATCATCTAATAAAGCTTCTGGGGCTTGTTGGCTAACATTTTGGTGGTATCGTGTATGGTTGCCGATTTCAAAACCAAGATCGTAAAGCTCTTGAACTTCAGACCAAGTCATATAATGATCTTTATTGGTCAGAAAATTTAGCCCTTCGGTAATAAAAAATGTGGCTCCAAATTGGAGTGATTTCAATATCGGGGCAACGAAATCAATGTCTGATTTATTACCGTCATCGAAAGTTAAAACGACCAATCCATCAGTTTTTTTCATATTTTACTAGCTTTGGCATCAAGTCATCACTTCTATACCAGCTACATTATAACACCTATAACATTTTCAACAAGTAATTTCTTGTTTTTTGCCAAACCATATTGACTTTGTCGGTATTGATTTTGCGCATATACATTTGGTATTATGCTGGAAATGAGAATCGACGAAAGTAGGATAGAAAGTGGAAAACGATAGACAAATAGATATTATCAAGAAGAGAAATGTGCTGGGAAAAACACTGGCCGAATGCAGTTGTGATCCAATGACTGGTTGGTTTAGGAATGGCAGTTGTGAAACTGATCCTAGGGATTTAGGTCGACACGTTATATGTGCTGAAATGACGACCGAATTCCTACTTTTTTCTAAAGCCGAAGGCAACGATTTGAGTTCACCAGTGCCAGCTACTGGATTTCTCGGATTAAAAGCTGGCGACCATTGGTGTGTTTGTGCAGAGCGGTGGAAAGATGCAATGGATGCAGGTGTAGCTCCACCCGTTTTACTCCATGCCACCGAATTCTCAGCTTTATCTGTAATACCTTTAGAAGAACTAAAAAAACACTCCAAATCGAGCTAAAACACTATCAAACTAGGCCAATTACCCTCGACCGATATAGGGCATTTGAGTTGCCATTACGGTCATAAATTGTACGTTAGCATCAAGTGGTAAATTTGCCATGTATACAACCGCGTTTGCCACATGATCAGCGCTCATCGTTGGCTCAGATGCCACAGAGCCGTTGGCTTGCGGCACACCATTTTGCATTCTTTGTGTCATATCGGTCGATGCGTTACCAATATCGATCTGGCCACAGGCAATGTTAAACGGGCGACCATCCAACGAAGTAGATCGAGTTAGCCCAGTGATAGCATGTTTGGTGGCAGTATAAGGAACTGAGTTTGGTCGTGGCACATGAGCTGAAATGGAACCATTGTTTATGATGCGACCACCTTTCGGTTTTTGCTGTTTCATTATTTTGAAAGCTTCCTGTGTGCATAAGAAAGAACCAGTTAAGTTGGTGTCAACCACTGCTGTCCATTGTTCATATGTTAACTCTTCCAACGGTACATTGGGAGCCCCAATACCAGCATTATTGAATAGTAAGTCGAGATGACCAAAGGTTTCAATTGTTTGAGTAAATAAATTTCGGACTGAATGAGGATCGGTAACATCAGTGGGAATGGCCATTTTTTCTTCTTTTCTCACAAGACTGGCTGTGGTTTCTAAAGTTTCAATCTGTCTACCTGCTAGAACAACGGTATAACTTTCTTTCGACAAAGCGATGGCCGTATGCTTGCCGATACCAGAACCTGCACCTGTCACAATTGCAATCTTTTTGCGTGTTTTTTTTATTTCCATACTATCTTCCAAATAGATTTGAGTAGATTAGAACAATGTATCAAAGATCAGCAAGGAGATCAACTAAACCCTTTAACATTTCACTTCTCACTTCGTTGTCTTTGGATCTAGCAGATTGAAAATTGGACTAAATAATAAATTTAAAGGCTGATTTCTTTGACAAAACTGTACGTTATTCCTTATAATAAAAACGTTTTTTGTAACCAAGTTGTAGAGATAACTCGAGCCGCTTGGTTATCAGGATAGTCGGATTTTGCTCTTTCTCTTTGGAAGAAATACTTCTGGATACCAACCTGCAAGGGAAATTTAATGAACATTTACGTTGGAAACATATCGTACCAAGCTTCAGACGACGACTTATTGGAAGTCTTTGAAGCGATTGGTTCAGTCGATTCAGCCTCCATTATCTTTGATCGGTATAGTGGTCGATCAAAAGGATTCGGGTTTGTCGAAATGCCGAATGATCAAGAGGCTACTCGTGCAATTGAAGAACTTGATGGTAAAGAACTGTTGGGCCGTCCGCTCAAAGTTAATCAGGCTCGTCCCCGAGAAGACAGACCACGTCGCAGTGGCGGTGGCGGTGGCGGAGGTTATGGCGGAGGTGGAGACGACTACGACTCTCGCTATTAAACAGCTGTCTCAGATTTCATATCAAGGCTGGCGTGTTTTTTGACATGTCAGCCTTTTTTGTTATTTTCTATTTCAGACAAAAGACTTATAAAATATCACTCAGGAAACAATGGGTTTTCGCCCCCCAATCAAGCGGCATAAAAAACAACGTCTATTTCATTGAATCAGATGAAACGATAATTTTCCCAAGTTGATTTTGTCTTAATCAAGGGTTCTTAATACGAATATTGGTAGGTACAGAATCAGATTCTATTTTTTTCTACAAGTCCTTTCGAATGTTTGCTAAAAATGTCAGATCCGAAAATGCCAAAATAGGTGCTTGGAATGGCTTACTTAAGGGTAACCAAATAAACGGAAGCCCAATTCCCAAGTACTTTTGCCCGCCAACAATTTTTCCATCTCAATTTTTGTTGATTTAATACATTTTCTAGCCTTTTGGTATCAGCAGTTAACAATACCATCCGACCATTGTTTTTGAGTCGTTTAACCCAGTCAGTAATTAATTGGGAGTATAGCTTTTTATTTTTTTGAATCGAGGAAAATTGCTGACCGAAAGGAAGATTGCAAATTATACAGTCCACCGAATCTTGTTCTATAGGCAACTCTCTAGCTTCCCAGTGCTGAAGAGATAGATCGTATTTCGAGAATCTTCGTTGAGCTAGTTCAATTGCTTTCCTGTCGATATCTCCCCCCCTTAAATTCGTTGATGATTGAGTCCGTTGCTGAATAATTTCAGCCAAAATTGTTCCTGTACCACACATAGGGTCAATTACTATATCGGTTGGTAATAGATCGGCTATTTTAATCATAGCAGCGGCAACAGTTGGTCTTAAAGCACCGGGGCGAGTGGGTGGAGATTTTGCTCGATAGCGTAATCGGTTGTCAGATAAGCGAAAGGCTAAATGTAGATTTTGACGGATATAAAAACCCCATATCTCAACTGAACTTGGGTCACGAATTTTCCATTTTGGGAACACCTGAGCCACAGCCGCTTCCATTTGTTGAGCAATTGTTCGGCGATAGATCGAATGGTCTCGGTCCTGTTTGACAAAACACTTGAAGCTAGGCTGTTTTGGTTTGATTGGATGAAATAAACGATTTTTCAATCTAATACCCATCAACAGTTGTTCTTTCTGAATTTTTTCTGGCAACTGATGCAATTGGATCTTTTTTGACAGTGGTAGTCGTCCCATTAGCAAAAAAACGTCTTCTACTGTTCTAAGAAGAGGCAAACGACTAATGTCAGTCTCTGACAAACTTAATTCTATTAGATCGTAATTTGGCAGACGATGCACTTGAATATCTGTTTTAGTTGAAGGATTGAGTTCTCGTTCAGTGATTTCGGCAAGTCCCGCAAAAGTAAGCAAGGCAAATTGACCGGTAGGATTATGGCTCATGAACATTACTAAATATTGAATCAAAGTATAAGGATCATTCCATTTATGTTAACAGACTGGCCTGTTCAGATACTAACAATTATGATAGAATCGGCCTGCGGATTTGGTTTTTCGGAGAATTAACTATGTTTTGGTACAAAAAAGTCGTATTTGCTCGACTGACAATAATGCTTGTGATCGTTGTTGCTTTTTCACTAGTAATGGAACTAATTGTTCCTCTTCAAGCAGAGGAATCAACTGAAAAAGCTAGTAAATTTTCTATCAAAGCCATCCCAAACTTGTTTTTTAATTCTGATGTGGAGATTGGCTATGGCCTTCACCCAACTTTGTTTGTTGATGCAGTTCAGTATCAACCATATCTAATCAAGTTGGATGCTAACTATTGGAAGACAACCAAAGGGCCAACGGAAACATACTTACTTTTCGATTCGCCTCATTTAATTCCTAATCATCGCTTGACAATTTATGCTCGCTACTATGATGATTCCGTCAGTCCGTTTTATGTTATTGGTGCTGATGGTAGTCCAAAGCGTGAATTGTATCAGCGTCGTCGTACGAATTTTGCTACTGATTTACAACGTACTATCTGGCAAACCAAGCCGGCTGATCGAAAACTTAAAACCTTGTTCGGTTTGGGATTTTTCAATACAGGTATTAATATTAGCCAGAGTCTCCTCCCAAAAGAAAAACCACTAATTGGTGTTGAGGGTGGTTGGACTAATTACGTCAAAATAGGTCTAGTTTATGATTCTCGAGATAACGAGATTATTCCTAAACGAGGCCATTGGTTGGATCTCTTGGCCGAGGTTTCTAATGGTATATTAGGTAGCGATTACGACTACCTCAGACTTACTACCACACTTCGTACTTATTATCCTTTGTTTTCTAACCGATTTATTTACGCAGGACGATTGTTGGCCGAAACTTTCCTTGGGCAGCCTCCTTTTTATGAACTTTCTTATTTCGCGAACTCCTACCAGTGGAAACAAGAAGCTTTGGGTGGATCAAAAAGCCTACGTGGTATTCCTCTCAATAGATATATTGGGAAAACTAAATTATTCTCTAACCAAGAATTACGTTGGATGATTGTCGATTTCAATTTTCTCAACCAAGATTTTACCTTGGCTGCTAACTTGTTTGTGGATTTTGGCTGGATACTGGATATGGAACTTGATTCTAAAACTAGTTTATCTGACCATGAGATCAAAATCTCGAGGGGAGGAGGTCTCCGCCTAATTTGGGGTCAGAATTTTGTTATTGCTACCGATATCGGTAATTCGGCGGATATGGCAATGGGGCTGTATATTGGTGTCGACTATCTGTATTGAGTGTGAGTGAATTTCCTGTATCTTTCAGAAAATAATGGCCAAGGGACTATTTATAACAGGTACTGATACCGAAATCGGTAAGACAGTGGTAACCGCCAGTATTGCCAGTGTCTTACAGGACATTGGTATTGATATTGGCGTTATGAAACCGATTGCCAGTGGTGATCGGCAAGATGCACGCAATTTACGACGCTTTGCCCAAGTAAATGATGATCTTAACCATATTAATCCTGTTTTCTTTGACCAGCCTTTAGCACCGTCTATCGCATCTCAAATAGAAGGACGAGTTGTCGATTGGTGTGAGATCTATCGTCGTTTCAAACAACTTTACGAGAAATACGATTTTCTGTTAGTAGAGGGAGTTGGTGGTATTGCCGTTCCCCTGTCATCAAAACAGCAAGTAATACAAATGATTTTAGATTTTCAACTACCACTATTAATCGTGGCTCGTGCTAATCTTGGTACTATTAACCACACGTTATTGACCGTTGCCTATGCTCGTCAATATGGAATCGAACCAATAGGTATTATTCTCAACATCAACCAACCTATTGTTAATGATCCTTCACTCGATTCCAATCCCTCTGAGATTCAACGTTTAACTGGTGTCAAAGTACTTGGTACATTACCTTTTAGCCAACAGTGTCAACAACTTGATGATGATGGTAGTTTTTTAAGGAAACATATTCGATCTCATGTTGATTTATCACTGATTTATCAACTGTTGGAGAAGTAACCATGATCTTCCGATTGATCACTTTAATTTCACTGAACCGTAAACTGAAAACCATTTTCTTGTACTAGCTTGGCTAATAATTGCTCCTGTACTGTTGGCAGATTATTATAAATTGATTCATAAACCAATCACCAACCATATTGTCTTTGTCGTCGATTGTAGTGGAAGTATGTCTGGCCACCCCTTAGATGATGTCAAATGTGGGTGCAATGCTTTTCTAACCAAGATGAAATATAACGATCGAGTTTCTCTTAT
>CAYVHK010000104.1:0-16465 GCA_964451145.1 uncultured bacterium
CACAAGTTGTAATTTAATCGGGAAGACGATCCAGAAATTCAGACTCGGATTGCTCAATACGAAATGGCGTATCGTATGCAAACTTCTGTACCGGAAGTAACCAATATAGAAGATGAACCCGATCATATTTTTGATATGTATGGGCCTGATTCACGCAGTTTCGGATCGTTTGCAGCTAATTGTCTGCTGGCTCGTCGGTTAGCGGAGCGCGATGTTCGATTTATTCAGCTATACCATCAAGGTTGGGACCAGCATGGTGGCTTACCTAATGGTATTCGTCGCCAGTGTCAAGAGACTGATCAACCAGCTGCCGCTTTGGTTCAAGACCTTAAACAGCGAGGTATGCTAGACGATACCTTGGTAATATGGGGAGGCGAGTTTGGTCGTACTAATTACTGCCAAGGGAAGTTAACCAAGAATAATTACGGAAGAGACCACCATCCGCGTTGTTTTACCGTTTGGATGGCTGGAGCTGGTATTAAACCCGGATTCAGTTATGGTAAGACTGATGACTTTGGCTATAACATAATCGAAAATCCAGTCCATGTCCACGATTTTAATGCCACTCTACTCCACCTACTTGGTATCGACCATGAACGATTAACTTTCAAATACCAAGGTCGACATTTTCGATTAACCGATGTGCACGGTCAATTGATTAAGCCGATTTTGTCTTAGCTCCAAGTAGTCTAAATGATGGTTTGTCTAGTCTAGCCCATAATTGGCTTGTGAATTAAGATGAGAATTATTGCTGGTCGTTTTAAAGGAAAGAAGTTGGTCAGTCCGAAACGAATGACTACCCGGCCGACCTTAGATCGCGTGAAGGAGTCTTACTTTCGCATTGTTCAAGATCAGGTTACTGGAGTGAAATTTCTGGATCTGTGTGCTGGTAGTGGCGCTATCGGTTTAGAAGCATTCAGTCGTGAGGCTGGACTAGTAGTTTTTGTAGAACGGGACCATCGATTAATCCGATTAATCAAAGCCAACCTCGAGAAATGCGGTATAGTAAACAAGGATCATCGCATTCAACTCTTACCATTCGAGGTTCAGAAATGTTTAACCAATTTCGATCGTACACAAACACAGTTTCATCTGATTTACTTTGATCCACCTTACAGCTCAGATCTTTATTTTAGATGTCTCAATCAAATTGGTACTTCAACCATACTGGCAAGACAGGGAATGATTTGCGTAGAGCATAATCAGAATGATTTTCCGAAACAAATCGGTAAATTAAAGCAAACTAAAGAAAAAAAATATGGAGATACCCGTTTATCTTTTTTTAGAAAGGAAGAATAAATATATATGACAGTTAAAGTTGGCGCTATCGGATCTGGTGGCATGGCAGGTGGTCATTTTCAAAATCTAGATAATTTCGATGACGTTGAGTTTGCCGCTTTTTGTGACATTTCCGAAGAACGTGCAGTCGACCGTTGTAATGAATACGGAGGTAATCCATATACTGACTATCAGCAGATGCTCGACAACGAAGTTTTGGACGCTGTTTATATTTGTACACCACCCTTTGCTCATGGGAAGCAAGAGTTGGCCGTTTGTCAAAGGCAAATTCCGATCTTTGTTGAGAAACCAATAGCAACCCGTATGGATGTGGCGAAGATTATCAATCAAGCGATTCAAGATTACGGCATCATATCCAGTGTTGGCTATCACTGGCGATATCAAGGTAATGTTGATCATGCTAAATCTGCATTAGCCGATCAACAAGTAGTTGGGGCTTTAGGTTATTGGATGGGAGGAATGCCTGGTGTCGCTTGGTGGCGAGTTCGTGAACAATCTGGTGGACAGCATGTGGAACAAACTACTCACATCTTTGACTTATGTCGCTACTTAGTTGATAGTGAAGTAGTTACTGTACATGGTCTAGCTGCCCAGGGTAGCATGACCGATATCCCTGATTACGACGTGGACGATATGAGCGTGGTCAACATTAGTTTCGCCAATGGTGTAGTAGCAAATATTGCTTCGGCCTGTATGTTGAAAGGTTGGGGACGGGTCAAGCTGGAACTATTCAGTAATGGTTTGGTTGTTGATGTCAGTGGTAGTTCGGTCAATATAAACCGTTCTGGTCAGATAGAAGAGTTCACCAACAAGGTTAATGGCTATGCTCATGAGGATAGAGTTTTTATTGATGCAGTTAAAAATGGGGATGCTTCTAAAATTCGAGCACCATACAGCGATGCCTTAAAAACTCTAGAGCTAACGCTTGCCGCTAGTCAATCGTTTGAAACTGGCCAAATTGTTAATCTCGACAGCGAGTGAAAAATGAAAATCAGTGTTCAAATTGGCGATTTACGAATGGCTGAAGCCGATGCTATCTGTTGTCCGACCTTCGAAGATGGTGAACTACAGGATATTAGCAGACTGATAGACCAAGCCATTGACGGTCAAATTAGTCGTTTGTTATTACTTGGAGATCACATTGGTCAGATAAAACAATCAACCATTTTGTATGTCAACGAAGGGATTGTCTGTCCTCGGGTCTGTTTAATTGGTTTAGGTAAGTTGAACCAACTAAATCTAGAATCCATTCGACAGGCTACAGCCAGCGCTTTAAAAAAAATGAGGGATCTAGGCATCAAAACAGTTGCCTGCTCGGTGTCCATTCCCGATACAACTGCTGAACAGATTCACGCCTTGATTGTGGGGGCAAAATTGGGATTGTATCAGTTTAACCAACATCAAACTGAAACCGATTCAGCTAACTCAATTGAAAAATTATGTCTACTAGTGAACGATGAATCAAGCCGACAAACAGTTGAAAAGGTCGTCCGAAGAGCAGAAACTATCGCTGATGGAACACTTTTGGCTCGAGACTTAACTAACCAACCCGCCAATTACCTAACCCCAACTGATTTAGCAAACACAGCCCAACACATTGCCACAACCAGCAGACAATTGGAGTGCCAAATTCTTGACCAGCCAGAATTGGCTCAGAAAGGATTTAATGCTTTGCTAGGTGTAGCTCAAGGTGGGCCTCAGGAGCCTAAACTGATTCAACTGACCTATAGACCAAAAAGTACAACAAAAACTGAAACAGTCGTTTTAATTGGCAAGGGAATTACGTTCGATAGTGGTGGGTTGTCATTGAAATCCGGTACTGGAATGATGACGATGAAATCAGACATGGCTGGAGCCGCTGCTGTTATGGCGACTCTGCAGGTAATAGGGCAGATTCAGCCCAACCTTACTGTAATTGGTCTGGTGGCAGCCACTGAAAATATGCCGTCGGGCACTGCTCAAAGGCCAGGTGATGTGGTTAAATCCTACGGTGGCAAAACAATCGAGGTTCTCAATACAGATGCTGAAGGTAGATTGGTATTGGCCGATGTTCTTGGTTATGCCAAAAATTTTCAGCCGAAAGCTGTAGTGGACTTAGCGACCTTAACTGGGGCTGTAGTGACAGCCTTGGGACGATGTGTAGCTGGAATCATGGGTACGGATCAACAATTGATTGACCAACTCATCGCTGCGGGGCAGGTTACTCACGAACGTCTCTGGCAACTTCCGTTATTTGACGACTACGATGATAGTATTAAAAGTGAGATCGCTGATGTCAAAAACATTGGTGATGGTTCTGCCGGTGCTATCGTTGGCGGTTCGTTTCTTAAACATTTTGCTGACGGTTATGATTGGGCCCATATTGATATTGGTGGCACTGGCGATTACCAAAAGGGATGCGCCTATCTACCTAAAAGTGCTTCTGGTTATGGTGTTCGTCTACTGACTCAATTCCTTTGCGATTTTGCCGTTGACTCAATTCCAAAAAAAACACCTTAAACTAAATCTTGTGAATCAAGTTTACTAACGGACAATTCAACGGTTGGTGATCTTTTCCCACTATTCCTACCGTCTTGCGAAGAATTATGCCGACAGTTTTCAGGCATTGGCTTTAGTGAGTATTGTATACTTACTATATAGCAGAATACTTGTGAATTACTGAAACTTACTTGCTCAGCCGTAAAAATTGATACAATATTTAAATTGCGGAATTCGGCGTTGTTCGAACTCAGAAGAAAATTGTAGATCAAGTATTCATGTTGATTTGGAACATAATCTCAGTCAGTAGATCAACGAACTTAATTAACCAATAATATCAAGATAATTCAGACCTCCCATCGCCCATTTTTATAGGTTTCAGATAGTGCAATAAGTTGCTTCAACTGGCTAGCTATCTGGCAGCTCTATTCAATAATAACTTAACCAACACTCACTTTTTGCCAGTTTTACAATCTCGCTTTGACAACTAAGACCCGATCTGCCATAATCATTCTATGCTTATCACCGTCTCATTGAAGACAAATTCAAAACAGATATAAAAGCGAGCTATTGATTATGAGCCAAGAAGTACGTTTCGGTGTTGTTGGACTAGGCATGGGCATGAACCGTTCCAATCAGGTTGTTGCAACTGATGGAGCTAAATTGGTAGCAGTATCCGATCTCGACGAGAATAGATGTCAAGCCGCAGAAGAGAAATTCGGTTGTCAAAGCCACACCAATGCTCTTGAAATGTTCGATCGCGATGATATCGACGTGGCTTTCATTATGCTGCCAAGTGGTTTGCACGCCAAGTTAGGTATTGAAGCTGCCAATCGGGGAAAACACGTCATTACCACCAAACCAATGGATGTCAGTCTAGAAAATTGTGATGCCCTTATTAGAGCTTGTGAACAAAATGACGTCCAACTGTTAGTGGATTTTCAAGAGCGTTATGGAAACAAAAACCGGAGAATACAATATGCAGTTCAGAATGGTTTAATTGGTCAAGTCATTCACTGTGAATTGCGAATGAAATGGTATCGTCCTGATAGTTACTATGTTGGCTGGCATGGAACTTGGGAGTTCGATGGTGGCGGTTCAATTATGAATCAGGGAGTTCATTATGTGGACTTGATGCTTTGGTTCATGGGTGGTGTCAAGCGAGTGATTGGTGCGCACTACGATGTATTTTCTCATGAGAATTGCGAGACCGAAGACCTCGCTACTGCTATTATAGAATTTAACAGTGGTGCTATCGTTACAGTTTATAAGAAAACAATTTTTCCCAAAGAAGCCTGAACCGTTTCCATGATCAACATTCACGTCGATTAAGGATCGGTTGGATTAGGGCCCGATATTTGGGCTTTCACTGACAGTGAGCCCGAAATCAATCTGCCGGATTATCCTACTAATGTCGTGGAAGATACCATTCACGCTATTCGCAAAGGTACAACACCTGCAGTTGGTGGCGAAGAAGGTCGTCGTTCGGTTGAACTCAATATGGCAATCTACGAATCAGCTCGCAGCGGCCAGTCAATCTCATTATAATTCTAATAATCATATTATTAAACGGTACTGATAGTTGTAAAATATGAGTGGTGCATCGAAGAAATTGTTTCTATTTGACGGAATGGTTTTGATTTTTCGTTCGCATTTCGCTTTTACTCGTAACCCACGTATTACCAATCAAGGGCGAAATGTATCAATTCCTTACGGTTTCACCAGCACTCTTATCAAAATTTTAGAAAAAGAGAATCCAACTCATATTGCCGTTGTGTTTGACACTACTGGACCAACACAACGACATCAGATTTTTCCTGAATACAAAGGGCATAGGGACAGCGCCCCAGAAGAGTTAGATACGGCTATGCCAGATGTAGATCAAATTCTCAATGCGTTTAATATTCCTATTTATAGATTGAGTGGTTACGAAGCTGATGACCTCATGGGCACTATTGCAAAAGAGGCTGAAAAAGAAGAGTTTGAAACCTATCTGGTTACAACTGACAAAGACTTTGCACAATTAGTTACTGATACTACCTATCTTTATCGTCTGTCGACTCGTAACGACAGTGAAGAGATCATGAATGTTGAACGGATTAAAAACAAATGGAAGGTTAAACGTCCTCAACAGGTAATCGATATTCTCAGTTTATGGGGGGACTCTTCGGATAATATTCCAGGAGTAACTGGAATTGGTGAGAAAACAGCCCAGAAACTATTGGCCCAATTCGATAATTTGGAAAATTTACTAAAAAATACAAACCAACTCAGAGGTAAACAACGAGAAAATTTGGAGAATGAAGCTAGCTTAGCTCGATTGTCCAAAAAGCTAGCAACTATAGATTGTGAAGTACCTTTCAACTTCAAATTTGAAGATATGCGTCGGCAATCGCCAGACATAGCACGACTTAACGATATATTCATCGAATTTGAATTTAATCAGTTAGGTAAAAGGGTATTCGGCGATCTCTTTACCCAACAAAAAGACACTACCAAAGCAGAATTGTTAAAAACCATTGACGATATAAAAGTCGATTATCGATTGGTCACAACAGCTGATAAAAGGGCAGATATGATTGACCTGTTATCTCAACAATCAGCTTTCTGCTTTGACTGCGAGACTACCAGTTTAGATAAAAAGGAAGCTAAACTAGTTGGTTTAGCTTTTTCTTTTGCTGCACAAACCGGTTTTTTTGTTCCATTTCCGGTCGCTCAGGACGAAACCTACGCTATCTTAGCTGAATTTCGGACATTATTTGAGAATCCAAACATCGAAAAGATTGGTCAGAATCTCAAATACGACCTGACCGTTCTTCGATGGTATGGAGTCGAAGCTAAAGGGCCATTTTTTGATACTATGATTGCCCACCAACTGATCGCTCCTCATCTACGACACGGCATGAATTTTTTAGCTGAGACTTATCTCAAGTATTCGCCCATTCCGATCCAAGCCCTAATTGGAGACAAGAAGGGACAGCAACATAGCATCCGAGAAGTAGCTCTAGATGAATTGATGACTTACGCAATTGAGGATGCGGATATTACTTGGCAACTACGACCTGTCTTCGCTCAATTATTGACTGAACTTCATTTGGAGCAAGTTTTTTATCAGGTCGAATGCCCCACTATTCCAGTATTGGCGGCATTAGAGTTTAATGGAATTAATACTGACTCCATAGCTCTAAATGATTACTCGTTGGAACTATCTCAAGAAATCATACATCTTGAACAAAAAATTTACGATTTGGCTGGTGCTAGATTCAATCTTGATTCGCCCAAGCAGGTAGGCAAAATACTGTTCGATGAACTAAAACTAGAGTCCAATTCGGGTAGAACCAAAACTGGCCAGTACAAAACCGATATGAAAGTGTTAGAACGGTTAGCCGTCAACCACGATATTGCCCGACAAATGCTCAATTTTCGAGCTTGCCGAAAATTAAAAAACACCTATGTAGATCAACTGCCAGCTGCCATTTTTCAACCCACAGGCCGTATTCATACGACATATGAACAAGCGTTCACTGCAACTGGTCGGATGCAATCCCACAGTCCTAATTTGCAAAATATACCAATTCGAAGTGAACGTGGTAAGGAGGTTCGTCGAGCTTTTGTTTCTAAGGACCACAATCATTCTCTTCTGTCTGCGGATTATTCACAGATTGAGTTACGCATTATTGCTGAACTTAGCCAAGATCAATCACTAATTTCAGCCTTTAAAAGCAACTTGGATATCCACACTGAGACAGCAGCCCAAGTTTTTGGGGTGCCGTTTGGGCAAGTAGACAGCGAGATGAGAAGACGGGCCAAAATGGTAAATTATGGAATTATATACGGGATTTCTCCGTTTGGTTTGTCGCAACGACTGGCCATTCCTCGACGAGAAGCAAGAAATATAATCGACCAGTACTTCAAGCAATTTCCGGGTATACCTATCTATATTGAACAGATCATTGAATTTGCTCGTAAACATGGTTATGTTGAAACAATGACTGGGCGAAGACGTTATTTGCCTGATATTCAGTCTCAGAACGCTGTGATGCGAAATGGTGCGGAGCGCAATGCGGTTAACTCACCAATTCAAGGATCTGCGGCTGATTTAATCAAACTTGCCATGTCTAATATTTATCAAGCTATCTCCGAGCAAAACCTGAAAACCCAGATGATTCTTCAAGTGCACGATGAATTATTGTTTGATCTACATAATAATGAGCAAGAAATGGTAGTATCTTTGGTAATTGAAAAAATGCAAACAGCACTTCCAATGTCAGTACCGATTGAAGTAGAGATTGGGATTGGTCGCAACTGGCTAGAAGCACACTAGCAAATGTTAAAATAAGGAAAAGAAATTGGCAAGTATAGATCAAAAAAAAAGAGATCAATTAATTGAAGAGGGGTATTGTTGCTTTTCTCAGATTTTGGATTCCAAGTTTTTAAAAAAAAACCGACAAGTTAGCGACCGTCTGATTGATTGCCAAAACATTGACCATTTTGATACACAGAAGTCAACCGGCAGTATGATTAGCGTTTATGAGGACTCGTTTTTTGCTGAACTCGTAGCGTATCCACCAGCACTATTCGCCTTAAATCAACTTGGTTATGCTTGTCCGCGCTGGTCTTCAGGTTACATCATTAGCAAGCCTCCCCATTCCCCCCCCTATTTTGGCATCAGGATTGGTGGGGATGGAACGATCCGATTAGCTATACTAATATTCCGCAACAATTATTTTTAATGTATTATCTGGTTGACACTGATAAACAGAACGGATGCTTACGTGTAGTAAAAGGTTCTCATCTCAAACGGCATACTTTGCATGATAGCGCTGGGGAAGCTCACACAACCAACTGGAGTCGCTATACGAATCCAGACCACCCAATTTATCAGTCAGTGCCAGACGAGGTGGCCGTTCCTGTACAAGCTGGGGATTTAGTGATTGGAGATTCTCGCTTAATGCATGGGGCTTACGCCAACGATTCTGATCAACGAAGAACTGTTATTACTCTTTGGTATCATCCAGAGTTTGATAAATCACCGGAACCAATCCGAGCCCATTTAAGTCGTAAACAGTCTTGGGTTTCCAGATGGCCATTATCAGCTCAAAAACAGGTTGAGCACTTAGTGCCAGACTATTCAGGAGATTGTAATCCACTAGTCTGGAATCGCAATCCGAACAACAGCTTGAACTTCTGACCCTTTAATTCTGACTTTTTCTTGACAGTAAATTATGTCACTTTTATAATGAGGCCGTCAATTTCTGACAAAGTCAGCCTCAGGCCGATTCTTGTCCTGATTCGGTTAATTATCGTCTAACAATGGAAATAATGCAAATACCCTTTATGAAGTTTAGTGGTGCTGGAAATGACTTTGTCATCATCGACAACCGTCAAAATATTTTACCTATACCTGCTACTGATTTTGCTTATTGGGTTTGCAAACGCCGATTATCTATTGGTGCTGATGGTTTGTTGTTGGTTGCAGAGAGTGCTTCAGCTGATTTTCGCATGGAATATTTCAACTCGGACGGTAGCCAAGCCGAAAGTTGTGGAAACGGAGCCCGGTGTATTGCCCAATTTGCCTTCCTAAACGACATTGTCAATACCAAAATGTGTTTTGAAACTGCTGCTGGTCTGTATCGAGCTGAAATCTTGGCATCTCGGGTAAAAGTTCAACTTAGCGACCCAAGGCAAATTCGGCTAGATTTCCCTCTGCAACTGAGTAATCAGCTACTGTCAGTTAGTTTTGCGAACACCGGTGTTCCACACGTTGTCAATTTTGTAACGAAAATAGCGACCGTTGATGTGGTAAATATAGGATCCAAAGTTCGTTATCACGCAGATTTTGAACCTAGCGGGACTAACGTCAATTGGGTCGAAATCCAAGGTAAACAGGCTATTGCCATTCGAACTTATGAAAGAGGAGTCGAAGATGAAACACTCGCTTGCGGCACTGGTTCTGTCGCTGGAGCTATTATCGCGGTACTAGCAGGTAACGTTGAGCCTCCTGTGTCAGTGAAAACCACTAGTGGAACAATATTAACTGTCCACTTTGATCACGATATCGTAGACGAAAAAATTAAAATTACCAATACCTACTTAGAGGGAGATGCTCGGTTAATCTGTCATGGCCAGTTAACTTCTTCTGCCTGGAATTATTAGAGATTGACTTCACACAAGGAGATTTTGATGTTTGAAGGTTCTTTTGTTGCAATCATAACACCGTTCAACACAGATGGTTCACTGGATGAAGGAAAACTACAGGAACTAATCGAATTCCAAATTCAGAATGGCACACATGGAATTGTTCCGTGTGGAACAACTGGTGAATCCCCAACTCTTACCCACGATGAACACGATCGTGTAGTTGAATTGACAGTTACAACTGTTAACAGGCGAGTCAAGGTAATTGCCGGTGCGGGATCTAACTCGACAGCCGAGGCCTTGCGTTTAACAAAACATGCTAAATTGATTGGAGCCGATGGAGCTCTAGTTATTACACCCTATTACAATAAACCGACTCAAAACGGCCTCTATGCCCATTTTATGCATATTGCCGATCAGGTCGAGATTCCGATTGTTATCTACAACGTACCAAGTCGGACAGGCACGGACTTACAAACTGAAACCTTAGCTAAATTGGCAACGCATCAGAACGTCGTTGGGCTTAAAGAGGCCACTGGACAGCTTAGCCGAGCCAGTGAAGCAATTCACGCTTGCGATGATCAATTTACGGTTTTGTCAGGGGATGACGTCAACACACTACCGATCATGTCTGTTGGAGGTAAAGGTGTAATATCAGTATTAGCGAACGTAGCCCCAAAATCAGTCGCAGACATGTGCAACGCATTTCAAGCTGGCGACCTCAAAACAGCCCAAACAATTCATTATCAAATGATGAAATTATCATTGAATCTATTCATTGATACGAACCCAATCCCAGTCAAAACAGCCCTACGAATGATGGGAAAACTAAACGGCCAAATGAGATTGCCGCTTGCTCCGATGTCCGAGGCGGACTACCGAGTTTTAGAACAAACGGTGATAAACCTAGGCTTGTTACCGTCGGACGACTAAAGAGAATTCATCCCAATAACATAAGTTGGCTTGGGAAATTGGGACCGATTTGATATGAGAAAACTAAGCCTTGAGGTCCAGTTGATTTCCAAGGAGTTTGGGAAATCGGCGATCGGTGGTATTACGGCGCTGGCTACTTTCCTCACCGTTCCAAGTTTCGGGTTGGTTTATTTCTTTGACTTGGTACTCTGCATCATCTGCCATCTGGACATACTGCTGCTGCGTCATGTTGTGTGATGCTAAAGCTAAGGAAGTCACATTGTTCTCAACTGACAAATTCTTCATTTGGGCGCCTGACAACTGCGAAGACTCTAACATAAGTGGATTTTGATGTCAAAACTTTTTTCTAATTTCTTCGATTTACACGATAAATTTGGTTGTTGGATAGGACTATGTGCTTTCTATTGTATCTTACTCATCAAGCCGACTATCAGTCAAGCCAAGATATTGACAGTTGACTCAATTAGCCATCACCAGCTAACAGTGTCCAACAATCAAAAAAATTTCACTAGTATTCAGAAGGCAATTGATGCTGCCAGCACTGGGGATACTATTAACATCAAACCTGGAATTTACAAAGAATCTATCACATTTAAGAAAAATCTAACCTTAGCGGGTTCAGGCAGTAAAGTAACTCGTTTGGAGTTCGATAGAGAAAGTTTGGTTTTATCTACAAGTGATGTCAAACGAGCTAACATTCAAGGATTAACCATTGCTTATACAGGAAAGGGCCAAAGGTCAACCCTCTGGTTTTTTCGTTCTAATATCAGACTGGAAAATTGTATAGTGACCGGTGGGTTTTATTCCGGCATCTATATTACAGCTGGCTCGAACGTGACTATACGTAATTGTCAAATTACGAAAAATCAACGTATTGGTATCAATATTGCCAATTCAACAGTTCGTTTGGTCGAATCTAAAATTAGTCAGAATGCTCACTACGGATTGAAAATTACTAAGTGTCAGAATACCATTGTCGAGAATTGTGAAATCCGCCAAAATCAGTGGAGTGGCATTTACATTTCTGATGGTAAGTTGGCTGAAGATATACCGAAATCAACCGTTACTCTACGGAAAAACATTATTCAAACGAACCAACAAGATGGAATTACGGTTCGTTTGGCTGATCAGGTTATTATTAGCCAAAACTGGATACAAGAAAATATGGGGAATGGCATCAAATTGAAAGCAACGGCAAGCCAACTCTTTCGTAACGTGATAACCAACAACCAAAGGGATGGACTTGTTGTTCGTCAATCATCTAAAGTTTTAGTTGATCACAATACCTTTGCCTCTCAGCAAGTTGGATTGAACCTTCAAAATACTGACAAATTAAAGGTCGAAAATAATATCATTGCTTACCACCAGACTGGCGTTGTTACAACACTTATTACTAATGCAGCCTTTGCTGGGAACAATCTTTGGACTAATCAAAAACACTATTCCAACTTAAAAATTCCAGTCAGGGATACCCTCTACGATCCGAAGTTTATGTCAGTAGCAAAGAAGAATTACAGCCTAAAAAATGATTCACCTATGATTGGCAACGCAACTGATAAGACCGATATTGGTGGCTTACCTCATTCCAATCCGCCGAAGAATATAGACCAATCGAAAATGGCCATCATCCGTCCGCAACCCAAAGTCCTCCCCCCTCCTCAAACGCTAAAAAATCCCCCTGAAATGGCAAAAAAAACAATGATGCCAGAAGATGAAGTTCAACCGGTAGAATTGGCCCCCAAAATTCTAAAAATGCCCAATGCCATCGTAAATATCACTCACCTACAACAACGTCCTTACCTCGTTGAAGTTGGACAAACTGTTCAGTTAGCAGTCCAGACGGTTTTCCCGAAACTTGATTTCAAGACGGTTGATTGTCGATTGGTAAATAGTTCGAGTGAAAACCCAACTGGTTTTATCTATCAAAAACAACAGTTGAAGTGGCGGGTAAATGTTGATCAAATTGGTTTACAAGTAGTCCAATTTCAGGCAGATCAAGTGGTTATTGACATTCGTTTTTTTGTCTGGCAACAAAGACAACCGCCACGCATCACCAAAATTAATGGTAATTTGATTAACCGCGCTGAAGGCGAAAGACCAATTAAATACGAAGTGCCATCTAACAAGGAAAGCAAACTAGTATTTGAAGCCGAAGGCGGAGAAATGCTGAAATTCTCTTATGTATTTCTACCAGTTGGGGCAAAAACAAAAGACAATACGCTAACTTGGAAACCACCACGTAATTTACTGTCAAAATTAGATTCTAATAAACCTGTGAGAATGGAGAAGAAAAGTTCTCCCCCCAAGAAAGAGTCAGTAGAGTATCCTCTTTTAGTCGTGGCAGAAAATGGTGCAGAAGTTGATGTTTTGGACTTAATTTTGGTGGTTCAGTTGGATTAGCCACCAGCCAGCATATAACCAATAAATACGCCTAGACCAATCAAAGCCAAAATAACAATTAATGTACAAAGAGCGTACTTCCAGTCCACTGACACCGATTCATTCGTAGTGTTTATTCTAGGTATGATATTATCCTCTTTCGGTTCAGCAAATTCGTCGGGTGTAATTTTGCCTTCTCTTGAAAAATTAGACAGGGAATCATGGGTCGCTTGATTTTCTTGTGTCGGTTGACCTATGTCGGATGAAGATGGTCGGCTCAGATCAATACCCAGCATTTCTCGCCTTCTATTTCTAACTTTCTGCTTTACAAGTTCTTTTTCTGTTTCGGATAATGTCATTGGCTAGTACTCCGTATTTGTGGACTTGAGTATCTCGGTACCAATCCCTTGCGAAGTAAAAATCTCCAGTAATAGAGCGTGTTTCATCCGACCATCAATAATGTGTGTTTTATGAACTCCGGCTGAAAGCGCAGTCGTGCAAGCAGACACTTTTGGCAACATGCCTGAGCCGATAATTCCTTGTTCAATATAAGTTGCAATCTGCTTAGTGTCGAGTGTTGAAATCAAAGTTGATTCATCAGTTGGGTCAGACAAAAGTCCACGTGTATCGGTTAACAAAATTAATTTTTCAGCTATTAAAGCCGCAGCGACTTCACCCGCTACTGTATCAGCATTGATGTTATAAGCGTTGTTATCTTCGCCGACACCATTAGGGGCAATAACTGGAATATAATTTGCTGATTTTAGCGAATGTAGAAGGCCCGGGTTTACCCGAACTACTTCACCCACATAACCAATGTCGATTTGGGTAACGATCCCTTCGTCTGAAACGACCGTCGGATAATGCTTCTTGGCTTGAATTAGACGAGCATCCTTGCCACACAATCCAACTGCTTGACCACCATGTTTGTTGATTAGCTGAACGATTTCTTTATTAATTGAGCCAGCTAATACCATTTCGGCAATTTCCACCGTTTCGCTGTCCGTTACTCGTAAACCCTGTATAAAATTAGACTCCTTGCCCATCTGCTTCATCATTTGACTGATTTTGGGGCCACCGCCATGTACAACCACCGGTTGAATACCAATGTATTTCATTAAGACGATGTCTTTCATCACTGAATGTTTCAATGAAGTATTTGACATTGCGGCTCCGCCATACTTAATCACCACTGTTTTACCCGAAAATTGTTGAATGTACGGCAATGATTCAATCAGAATTTTGGCCTTGTTTACTAAATCAGTTTCGTTAATTGTCATCGACCTGGCTCCGATATGATGTGCCGATTAAGCCATCGATAGGGCTCGATGCTGTGGCATATAACTTCTGCGGAATTCGTCCCGCCAAGAATGCTTCTCGTCCGGCTTCGATGGCCTTTCGCATTGCAGATGCCATCAGGTCCGGTTGTCGTGCTTTTGCTATTGCGGTATTGAGCAATATACCGTCACAGCCTAGTTCCATAGCAATAGTCGCATCCGAAGCCGTTCCAACACCGGCATCAACAATCACTGGTACCGAAACGATATCCCGAATAATTTGAATGTTGTAGGGGTTTCGAATGCCAGCCCCAGAACCAATGGGTGCCCCCAATGGCATCACCACAGGGCAACCTAAATCTTCCAACTTTTTGCAAGTTATCGGGTCATCATTACAATAAGGTAAAACTGTGAATCCATCTTTGATCAAAGTTTCAGCAGCCAAAAGAAGTTGTTCTACATCGGGAAATAAGGTCTTATCATCACCAATTACTTCTAGCTTCACCAATTGGGTTTCAAGCGCATCTGCTGCCAACTGAGCTGTCAAAACTGCATCTTTGGCCGTGAAACAACCCGCAGTATTTGGTAATATGTGCAGTTCTTGTTGTCTCAAGAGTTGAAACAGATCCCCTTTACCTTCACTATCGAATCTAACTCGTCGAACAGAAACAGTTACTATTTCTGCCCCACTGGCTGTAACAGCCTTAAGCATAACTCCAAAGTTAGGATAGCCAGAAGAGCCAATCAATAAACGAGAAGAAATGGTTAAATCACCGATTTGTAAGCCTTTATCCACCTTGTACCGCCCGAATTATTTCTATTTGGCAGCCGACAAAAACTTCGGTTGTTGGCCAAAGTTGACGATGCACGACTTGCTGATCGATTGCCACCGCAATGCCAGCTTGCTCCGGTTCTAATTCTAAGAGCTGTAAAAGCCGGTACAAATTTAGATCTTCTTCGGAGAATTTTTTCATTTCACCATTGACGTATACTTGCATAAAATTTAATTTAGTGGGATGAACTACCAAATCTGGAAATATTAAACGGTTTTATCACTTCTGAAGCTGATCCGGTCAGAATAAGTTGTGAAATTTCATTGCTAGTCACCGGTGTTAGTAAAATACCTTTTCGAAAATGGCCAGCGGCTAAAATTAATCCGCCTATTGGAGTTAAGCCAAGAATAGGTGCGTTGTCCTGACTCGCCGGACGCAAACCTGCAAATGTATCAACAATAGGAAAATCATAAATACCAGGTAATGTTGCCCATGCTCCACGTAACAGTTCAAAAACACCACCGGCGGTCATATTAGTGTCAAACCCTTGTTCTTCAACAGTAGCTCCCACCATTAGTGATCCATTACTACGCGGTACCAGATAAGCATCAGGTGCATGAATAACATGAGAAATAATTGCTTCTTCATCCATTTGCAAGCCTATTATTTGACCTTTTACCGGTCGAATCAGAGATTGATAAAATTCAGGCAGACCTCCTATTTTACTTAACCAAGCTCCAGCAGCTAACACTACTACCTCAGCTGGCACCAATTCCAAACCAGTACGGATACCAACAGCCTGTTGATCTCTCACTTCAACTTGTGTCACCGATTTTTGTTCAAGTAGTTGGCCACCAGCTTTTTGGAAAGCAACGGTCAAGGCGGCGACCATCAAACGGCTATTAACCTGCAAATCAGATGAGCAACGAATGGCCGCCACAACACGTGGGGACAATGATGGCTCCAGTGTTCGGGCTTGGTTACCGGTTAGCCACTCCACTGGCAAGTCAAAACCTTTTTGCATCTCAAAATGGTGCTGAAGATCCGCTCGATCATCTCTGTCCAAAGCGACCATCAATGTTCCTTGCCGGCGGTAATCTATAGAGATTTGGCTTTCTTTCTCTAGTTCATCCACCCATTCTGGATAGCAGTTAGAACTATTCAAGCCAAGCTTAAGCAACTCTGGAT
>CAYVHK010000105.1:0-16329 GCA_964451145.1 uncultured bacterium
CCAACCACCGGGGTGCCATGCAATTGCAACTGGAGACCTTTACCGTTTTTTTTCTTCCAGGCGAAGGTAATATAACGAAATTCATTGTCGCCGTTGGGCGTTTCAGTAATCTTGAATTCCCAACCTGGCATGTTAGGATTAAATCTTTGGCCATCACCACCTGTTCCGGCGACATAAAGGGCTTCTTCCCCTTTATAAGCATCGGCCACTTTCTCAGGTGTACCTGAACCGCTAGAGATGGCTTTAATCACCTCATCCACATTCTCATCAAGAATTACGAATTGGTCGCTAGAAACACCGGCCAAGGCAGCAGTTTGAACTAATGCAAAGACAAATGCAATGGATAAAACAAGTGTAATTTTCTTCAAATTCACTCTCCCTAAAATGGTTAATAATAATGATGGATTATAGGAGTTTTTTAAAAAATGTCAAGGACATATTATAAAAATGTGAAAAAAATTTTCATTAAAAAGTTAATAACATAATAACTTTCATCCAAGAATCACGGCATTATGTCCCTGATCTTTTCTCTTACAACAAACGGTACAAAATATGTAGGTTAATATTATATGAAAATGGGACAAGTAGTTGACATGGATCTCATTTTTGCCACAAATATTCCTATCTCTATCTTTGAGTGTTCATCTCAGATACAGTAGCCCATTGTTGTCGGTTCTATAGATAAAAAACGATAAAGATGATTTACTAATTTAGGACTAGCTCAAAGGATATTAAGAAGATGTGAAAACTTCCCTTTTTGCTGGCAAAGCAGAATTTTCGTTTTTTAGATTCCTAAGCTAGGCCATCTTCTCATGAGGATCAAAGAATAGGTTCTACCATCGAAAGACAAAATGGAATAGGAATGAAATTACACAATTAAGCTCCGACCAACACTGGTTTCAGGGTTGCAGTGTCATTGACGGGAAAAACAGATATGGTTTTTTCACTACCGCGGACTTCAACTTCCTTTTGTTTTATGTCAGGAAATTCAACACTAGTTGCATCAAGGACTTCTTCTGAAACTACTAACTGAACACCAGGAGTTTTGCAAGCACCTTCCAGACGAGAAGCTACATTGACAGTATCGCCTATGGCAGTAACGGCCATTGCTTCTCCGTATCCCATGTTCCCCACAATGGCATTACCATGATGCAGCCCAATACCAATTTCAAGAGGTCTTTCAAGCTCATCTTGTAAACGTAAGTTCAATACTTCTAACTGCTGTCCCATTTTAATGGGAGCATCAATAGCTTGTTTGGCGCCAATTTCCGCTCCACTATGCATACCAAAAATAGCCATAATTCTATCACCAATAAACTTATCTAGGTAACCACCGGAAGTTTCAATTGCCTCACCCATTAACTTAAAATACTGGTTTAAAATAAAAACTACATCGAACAGAAGGCGTTGGTTGGCCATTTGAGTAAAGCCTCGCACATCGGCGAACAACAGTGTGTGACATCAACCTCTTCACCATCAGCATATGTGGGTCGTTGGTGTCTATCAGATGGGTTAGCCTGCTTGAGCATGGGATGGACTTGTATATCTTTATGGAGTTTTACCTGACAAGCCAAACGGATGTTTGGTGCAACACCAATTCTTTGAAGAACTTTCGGTTCTTCTATGGTTGGAGGGTTAAGCCCTTCGTGGTCAGTTAATATACGTGTACGACAAGTTGAACATCGGCCGTTTCCACCACAAATAGAGGCGTGTGACACACCTGCCAAACGGCTCGCTTCAAGAATGGTGCTTCCAGCAGAAACCTTAATCTTTTCTCTAGCACTAAGGCTTTTAGTAATAAGATAACGTTGTCAGTTATGTGCTCTTATCCAGCTACATATATTCAGAGTTTATTGAAGAACAAGTTTTTGTTCTTCAATAATTTCAAGCCAAAGATTTATAGCTTTTGGAATACCAGTATACACCTGATCTTTTTCAAAATTAACTATAGAATCAATGCAAGGTCGCCAAAACCCATATTTATAGAACTATTCAATTCTTTTTTGCTTAAGTATGTTCTAAGGCAACTTACTTCGAAAAATGGTTGTTTTTCTTTTCAAAAACCTAATGGATCTAATTCTGATACATAGGTTATGTTAAATAAGGCCAATCTAAAATTGATTAGAGTAAGATCAGTAAGTCGTTAGCAAGTAAAAATAGATCTGAGGAAACTTGACAATTTTTAACCCACATGGCAAATTGACAAACTATAGTGGGCAAAAAATCCACCTCGCCTTGTGATCTTAGCACAAAAATAAAAAAATTAAACCGAGGAAGGCAGGATAAATGAGCTGGGAAACAATAGGAAAAACCGAAACCGCTTTTATCATGGATACTTCGCGTATCAAATTCGGGGTAGGTGTCACAAGCGAGATCGGTGACGATATGAAGGATCTCAATTGCCACCGTGTGATGGTGATTACAGACCCTAATCTCTCGGATAGTAGACCAGTTTCACAGGTGTTGAAATCGCTAAAAAAGGCTGGAACTGATGTTGTTCTGTTTGATCAAGTTCGAGTTGAACCGACTAACATTTCTTTTCAATCTGCTATAGACTTTGCACAGGATGGAAAATTTGATGGATTTGTAGCTGTTGGTGGTGGATCGAGTATGGACACGGCAAAAGCGGTCAACCTATATTCCACTTATCCAGCCGACTTACTTACTTACGTCAATCAACCAATTGGTCAAGGTGAACCAGTTCCTGGTCCCGTTAAACCATTAATCGCGGTGCCAACGACGGCTGGAACAGGTAGTGAAACGACCGGTGTTGCCATTTTCGACTTGTTAGAAATGAAGGCCAAAACTGGTATTGCCGATCGCGCATTACGACCGATTTTGGGCATTGTTGATCCCGAAAACACGCGCACTATGCCATCAATCGTAGCCGCCTGCTCTGGATTGGATGTTTTAAGTCATGCATTGGAATCGTTGACGGCGTTGCCCTATACCAACCGGCCTGCACCACAAAGCCCTCTTTATCGCCCAGCTTATCAGGGTGCCAATCCAATCAGTCATATATGGGCTTCTGAGGCAATACGAATGGTAGCTGAAAATTTGGTGGCGGCAGTGTCGGATCCAACTGACGATTTTGCTCGCAGCCAGATGTTGTTGGCTTCGACTTACGCCGGTATCGGCTTTGGTAATGCTGGCGTGCACTTACCACATGGCATGTCTTATCCAGTAGCTGGTATGGTTAAGGAGTTTGTGCCAAATGGATTTCCACGTCCTGAAGCTAATACTGAACCTATCATCCCACATGGGATGTCGGTTATTTTGAATGCACCAGCAGTATTTCGATTTACGGCTACGGCTAATCCAAACCTTCATTTATTAGCGGCCAGTTTGATGGGGGTTAATATACAAGAGGTTCCCATTGACCAAGCAGGTCAGGTTCTAGCAGAAGCTATTGTCAAGCTGATGAAAGCTACAAACATGCCTAACGGATTAAGTGCAGTTGGTTACGAGCTGGCTGATATTCCAAAGTTGGTACATGGCACACTACCACAACATCGAGTGACAAAACTTTCCCCGCGTCTAGCTGAGGAAAAAGTACTTACTCAGCTGTTTGAGGATTCCATGGTCTGTTGGTAAGTTACTTAACTTGTGCGTTGACATTTTTAACTTATTACTGGTAACATTCGGGCTATGATTGCTCATTCCCATGATCATCAGGTTTGTATTGATGAAGCCGTTCGCTCTGCAATTCGCCTCTGCCAAAACCGTGGAGCAAGACTTACCGATCTACGTAAGCAGGTTTTACAGCTAGTTTGGTCGAGTCACAAGCCCATTGGTGCTTATGACATACTGAAAAGCCTACAAAATGAAGGAAGATCAGGTGCGCCACCAACCGTATATCGAGCCCTCGATTTCTTGTTAGAATTGGGACTCATACACCGAATATCCTCGATGAATGCTTACGTTGGGTGTTCTGAGCCTGGCCGACCACATATCAGCCAGTTCTTTCTCTGTACAGCCTGTGGTATTGCTACCGAACTTAATAACCAATTAGTCAATGAGAGTATCGAAGCCACTGCGGTTGAGATGGACTTCAAAATTCAAGATCATACCATTGAAGTTTCTGGGCTTTGTTCTGCCTGTCAGTGAATATGATAATCAAGTAGCGTAGTTTTTTGAACAGAGTTGTTTGGTTAAGCAAAATCTTTTGTTTACTGAGTATTTGGATGCAACCGATCTTGGCAGAAACTGCATCTGAAATTGTCCAACAATCAGAAGCCTTGATGCGAGGAAAAACCCAAATCGGCACTTATCAAATGCAGATCTCCAGCCCTGATTGGCAACGGGCACTGAAAATGGATTTCTGGATCGAGGGACAGAATAAATCGTTTATTCGCATTTTAGAACCGAAGAAAGAACGAAATGTTTCTTTTTTGAAATTGAAAAACGAAATGTGGCAGTACATCCCAAAAGTGAAACGAACGATTAAAATTCCGCCTTCGATGATGTTGCAGTCTTGGATGGGATCTAATTTTACCAACGATGACATAGTTCGAGAGTCGAGCACAACTGAAGATTACACACATAATTTATTGGCGAAAAGTGAAATAGATGGCACAAGCACCTACCAAATTGAGCTAATTCCCAAACCTGAAGCACCAGTCGTTTGGAACCGGATTGTGCAGTGGATTCGAGTTAAAGATTATATTCCCCTTAAATCTGAATTTTACAATCTACGTGGTGAGCTGAACAGAACCATCATCTATTCACAGGTCAAGGAAATGGACGATCGACGGATTCCAACAAAAATTGAAATTTTCACCACCAAAAAACCAGACAACAAAACGGTCTTATTGATTGAATCAATGGACTTCAACAAACCTATACCTTCTTCAATTTTTACCCAGCGCAACCTAAAGCGAATACGCTAATCACTGTAACAAGATAGTGGGCAAGCTCCTTAAATTAGCTTGGCGTAGTATCTGGAGAAATAAGCGGCGTAGTATTATCACTATGTCAGCCATAGGTTTCGCAGTTCTTCTGACTACTATCACCCGCTCTGTCCAGTTCGGTATGTATGACTCGGTCGAGTCGTATGCAATTCGTTCTTTTAATGGTGATTTCCATGTTCAACACCCACAATTTCAAAAAGACCGAAGCCTTAATAGGTCGATCCTCGCTGATTCAGCTGATTGGGAACATTGGGTTGCCTCTAACTCTAACTTGGTAGCGTTTACTCAACGCATTACCAGTGGTGGTTTAGTTAGCATGGAAAGTAATGATCGTCGTCGATCTAGTTATGCGGTGACGATAGTTGGAGTCGAGCCAGAGCGAGAATTACAAGTTACCGAATTTGTTCAAGCTAAAAAGGTAATTGATGGCCAATCACTCAATCCTGGTTTGAATAACCAGATCCTAATCGGCCACTATTTAGCCAAAAATCTTCAGGTTAAGGTGGGAGACGAAGTCGTTATTCTCAGTCAGGGCTATCGAAACGAAATGGCTGTAGACCTTTACCGAATAAGAGGTATTCTGACATCGGGAGCCGTAGCTATCGATAGGTCCGGCGTGGTGATGTCATTAGCGGATGCCCAAGAATTGTTCTCTATGCAAAACCGGTTAACTCAGGTTGTTTTTCGAACTTCTGACTTTCGGCAAATCGAAAAAATTGTACAACAAATCCAGCCTGAGAGGTCGCTGTCTATCTTGACTTGGAAAGATTTAATTCCCGATATTGAACAGATGATCGCCTTGGATAATGTTACTGGTGCCATTATGCTGGTATTTATTATGGTGATTGTTGGTTTCGAAATTTTCAATACGACTATGATGGACATTGTCGAACGTCGACGAGAGTTCGGTATTTTGCAGGCCATCGGCATGAGGCCCAACCAAATCACAGTAATGTTACTAATTGAGTCGGTGATGAAAATTTGTTTAGCCGTATTGATTAGCCTTTTGCTTTCAGCATTACTGCTATACTTCATTGGCGACCAACCTTTTTCCATGGGTGAAGAGTACGACGAAATTATGCAGACAACTTTTGGTTACGATGCCAAGCTGGTTTTCAGCCGAGAGTTGAAGGTTTACGCTGAGCCACTGATCTGGATTAGTATTATCGCGTTTTTATCTCTGATTTACCCCATTTATACTATTTCCCAATTAAAACCAGTTACAGCCATGAGGGCTAGGTGAGTATTATCATTGCTGACTAAAATTGCTTGGCGCAACATTTGGCGAACCCCCCTTCGTTCAGCTGTTGTAGTAATTACTATTACTATTGGGATCTTCGGTTTTTGGCTAATGATGGCCTTCAGTCGAGGCTTAGCAGATTCACTGATTGATTCGATTATCAATTTGCATGGTGGTCATATACAAATTGTGCCTAACGGCTACTTTCAAAATCCATCTACTGATCTGTATTTAACTCATTCTCAGCAGGATCAGGCACTAGAGCAACTATCAGATTTTGCCACCGATAAGGGCCAAGTTTTGGTTGCACATTCAGCCCCAATTGTGTCGGCACAAGGCATGGTCAGCAGTAGCGAAACCTCGCTTGGTGTGATGATTCACGGAATTGTACCAGAGTTAGAATCCCATATTACCCAAATTTCCAGCAGGATTTTGGAAGGCAATTATCTCGAAGGTGAAAATAGTGTGTTAATTGGTAAGGGGTTGGCCGATCAGTTACAGGTTCAGTTGGCCGACAAAATTGTACTGATTACCAATTCACTAACTGGTGATATCAGTTCTGGAGCCTTCCGCGTGGGCGGCATTTATCAGGCAAATAGTACAGATTTTGAAAAATCTTTTGTTTACCTATCGATGGCCGAAGCACAAAAGTTGATCAGTTACGATCAGAGACAAATCACTGCGATTTCGGTCCAATTGAATAATGGCAAGTATTTGAAAACCGCTGTTGATCAACTCAGGAATCAGTTACTTACTGAAAAAGGATACCGGATTGTCTCTTGGAAGGAACAAAACCCAATGGGAAAAGCCTACGAAGAATCAATGTCTACTGCAAGCGCTATCATGATCGGAATTACTTTTGTGGCGGTGGCACTCGGTTTAGTTAATATCTTTCTGATGGTAATTTATGAACGAATTCACGAGTTTGGGGTGATGATGGCCAACGGTGTTCGACCAGCCAAAATTCGGCTGATGTTGACATTAGAGGCCCTGTTTTTGGGGTTAATTGGTACTTTCTGTGGTACGTTATTGTCAGTGGCAGTGATCGGACATTTTGCCTACCATGGACTAGATCTGTCGGTATTTTCTCAAGGGCTGTCGGCCTTCGGTGTCGGTTCAATAATTAAGTTCAAACTCAGCCTAACCGATTTCATGACTGTCATTGTCTGCGTACCATTAGTTGCTTTTTTGTCAGCTCTCTACCCGGCTATTAAAGCTAGCCGATTCAAGGTAATTGAGGCCATTAACTTCGATTAATTGACATTTGGGAGTAAGTTATTTTGGCAATCGTCAATGTTAAAAATTTGGTCAAAGTCTATCAAGGAAAAACAATGGTGCCGGTGCGAGCTGTTGACGGCGTCGATTTAGTCATATCGACCGGCGAATTTACAGCTATCGCTGGCCCATCAGGATCCGGCAAAACTACATTGCTCAATATTATTGGTGGAATCGATATACCTACTTCGGGCCAGGTCTTAGTTAATGGACAAAATTTGTCAAAACTCAACGGTAACAAATTAGCCGATTTTCGCCTACATAATATCGGCTTTATATTTCAGGCCTATAATCTGATCCCAGTCTTAACTGCCACGGAAAATGTTGAGTTCATCATGTTAATGCAAGGTGTCCCCTCAGATGAACGCCAAAGTCGAATCCGAGAAGAATTGTCCGATTTTGGTATAGAAGCCGAGATGATGAATCGCCGGCCAGCCGAACTTAGCGGTGGACAGCAACAACGGATTGCTATTGCTCGCGCTACTGTGGCCCGACCTAACCTCATTTTGGCTGATGAACCAACTGCTAATCTTGATTCACAAACCGGTTCTCAACTACTAGACAAAATGAGCGAGATGAACCAAAAACGAGGCATAACCTTCATTTTTTCAACTCATGACCCAATGGTAATGGAACGAGCCAGACGTCTTATTCGGGTTCAAGACGGAAAGATCATTAGTGATGATCTCCGATCATGATGCTCAATTTCACGCACAATCGTTTATACAACTTAATGTTACTCACTTTAACAGTCGTCTGTTGGGCCGATAACGATGAATCTTCCACACAGTTTATTTTCAGTGGCTACATTAAAAACTTAAACCTGTACGCCGTCCATATCAACGATCACAGTTCAGTTAAACCCAGTTTAACCGGTTCGGACCTGAACCGAATTCGACTTAAATCTTCACTCAATTTTGGTGCTTATTGGCACTCTGAAATTTGGTTGGACAATCAATTTGAGCATGGGACAATTAACTCAAATGTCAACGATCAAAGTGGATGGTTTAACATGAATTGGAGACTGAGTGGTGACGGCTACAACTTGCAACAAGCATTACCAAGAGCCTTTCTTACTTTTGAAACAGACCTTTGGACGATAGTAGTTGGCCGTCAGCGAATCGCTTGGGGAACTGGCTTTATATGGAATCCAACGGACTTACTCAATCCGATCAATCCGCTAGCTATCGAACGGGCCGAGAGGTCGGCGACCAATGCATTGTACGTGTCGCAAGCTATCGGCGAATTATCCCAAGCCGAATTAGCTGTGACATACAATGATGATCGACCTAATTTTGCCATTCGATTTGGTAGTAATTGGGGCAACTATGATTTCTCAGTTTTGATTGGTCGTTTTGATCTCAAAAAAACAGTTGGAGGTGATTTTGCTGGTTATATTGGTGGGGCTGGCTTCCGAGGTGAGCTAAGCATTACCGATCCAGATTCATCCGAGCTGCCAAACCTGGTCCGTGCTGTTCTGAACGCAGACTACAATTTCCCATACCAAATTTACGGGCTGATCGAAGTGCATTATAGCAATCAAAAATTGCAGACTAATCCAGCTCTCAAAAACTCTGTTGCTAACGATAACAGCAATGTGCAAATGGCTATTATGCTTTCTAAATCGATTTCACCACCGTTAAACTTAAATCTGCTGTCATTATTTGATCTTAAAGATAGTGGGGCAATGATTGGGCCAACTTTATCTTTTTCTCCATTCGATCAAACAGAATTTATCCTTGGTGCTTACTTGTTTTGGGGGGACGCAAAAAGCCAATTCGGGTTATTACCCCAAATAGCTTTTACTTCGGTTGTTTATCACTTTTAGCAGAAATGAGTTGGTTTTCTAAACGATCAATATAGCGACGGGATGTAGAGAAAATCATATCCAGCACAGCAATGTCTCGTGCCTCTAATCCTTTACGAGAAAAGACTCTCCGCACGGTATACATGAACGATTGCCAACTGTTGTTGATTGGTTTCACTTGAATCTTTTGCACTAGATCATGTATTCGTTGATAAAAGGCTTCTACTTCATCAACGGCGGCATATTCCATAATCGACGGATCAGCTTGACGACTGCTAGCCAGAAAAATCTCATATGCCATAATTTGTACAGCCTGAGCTAGATTGAGAGATGGGTTTTTAGTTGCCATCGGGATGCTAGCCGTTAATTGACAGCGACAGAGTTCTTCGTTAGTCAACCCTTTATCCTCTCTACCAAACAGAATCGCTACCCTTTGTTGTGGAGAGATACTAGCTACCTCGAGTGCCGCTTGTTTAGCCGATATGGGTTCTGCCAAACGGCGTCGTCTCCGCCTATGAGTTGTGCCAACTAAAAAATGAACTCCGTCCAGCGCTTGACTTAAGTTCTCGACCACTCGACAATTTTGGATTATATCTTGAGCTCCATGTGCCATGTACCAAGTTTCTTTTTGGTTGAGGAAATCGGTTGGATTGACCAACCAAAGGTCATGAATGCCCATACCCTTTATAGCACGGGCAACTGAGCCGATGTTTAGTGGACCTTGTGGCTGACAGAGAATAATACGGATATTATCCAAGCCTGAAAAATTATCTACCTCGATAGCCCGATGATAACTAGTTGAATCACTCATTTGGAATTAGATCATTGACTGCGACTAATAGCATGCCGGTCGCCTTCGCCACTTTTAGGAAAACGGGAAATGCTAAAATCGGTCGGTATATAGTGCCAGATAACAGAATAGCGACTGCGTTGGCTGTGATTGTCGTGAGTTCCATGAAGTAAATTAGGAGAAAAAATGACAGCTGTACCGGCTGGGACTTCAATATCAATGGCTTTTTTTTCATCTACGTCAGTGTGGCTGCCGTGCCCGTTAGACATCAGTTGATGCTGATGAATATTTTGAGACAAGTGACTTTTGGGAATTACGCGCAAACAACCGTTGGTACGGTCAGTATCTTGCATGTAAATAGCACAACTGATAATCCGCTCTTGGTCAGTGGTGAAGTAGTAATTGTCTTGATGCCAACCGACAGATGTACCACCGTCCTTTAGTTTAGGAAAAAACTTGGTGCCGAAAATATCTAGGTTCTGTCCTAGTAACGAAGTAACTGAGCCTAATAATGGTTCTTCTTGGGCTAAGTCTAGCAGGCGAGGTTCGACAACACAAACTCCTTGAACTTTGTGGATTTGGCCCACAATCGGCTGACGGTCATCCGTAACTTCTAAGGACCAATGTGATTCAGGTTGAGTTAAAGACCGGCCCTTCTCCACTAAGCCTTCTAGGATCGGCAGATATTTTTCAATTTTTTCATCAGATAAAAATTGTGAAAAAATTAAAAAACCATCGGTTTGATATTGAGAAATTTGGGCTGATGTTAGCATTAATTACCCCGTGGCAATTGTCAGGCCATCGAGTGTGAGCAAGTATAACAAAGACATAAAGATAAATGACAGCCATTTACGGTGCAACAATATCCAATTACAATGTAAACTTAGCTAAAACAATTTCTCAATTACCACTTAACTACTAAAAAGGATAACAGTTGAAAAAAAAACTCAGTAGACGAACAAAATTTGCCATAGGTCTGGGTGGACTAGTCCTGTTAGTTTGTATTGGTTATTTGTCCATTGGTTACTATATTTATTTACAGCTGGCTACCGGTAGCCAAGGACACGGAGATAACAATAGTAATACCCCTGCTAGCTTTCGTCTGAACTGGGATGAGCATCCAGCCTTTGACTTGACCAACTACCTGTGTCGAGATTACGAAGACGTAGTCATTCCTGGCGGAGACGATGATATTGAGTTGGCCGCTTGGTGGATCGCCGGCAAACCAGAAGCCCCAGCTGTCATTATGTGCCACGGCATTCACTCCAGCAAAGCCAACAACACCCTGTTGCTGGTTGCAGGCATGTTGCATAGAAACGGATACAATCTAGTTTTATTCGATTACCGTGATCACGGATTTAGTACTCAAGAAGATGGAATGATCTCGCTTGGTGTTCGTGAGTATCGGGATATTATCGCTGTTTTTGATTGGCTAATTCAGCAAAAAAAAATACCAGCCTCAAAAATAGGTCTTTATGGTACATCAATGGGGGGTGGTTATGCGGCTGTTGCCTTTATGATGGACCAACGCATTCCAGCGATGATAATGGAATCGCCTTATGCCAATTTACAAATGATTATTGAAGAGGAATTAAGCCGAAATGGCTTTCCAACTTGGTTATCAAAAGGGGCTACTTTAACCGCCAAATGGCGTACTGGCGACGATGTGCTGTCTATGCCACCGTTAGCAGCAATAGGTCGATCAAATGGTCGACCCATGTTGGCAATTCACAGCTTATCTGACGAACGGGTCGGCGTACACCATACACAAATGATGGTTCAAGAAGCCGAAAAAGTTGGGGCCGATTTAACAGCTTGGTTCATGGACGAAGTGAAACATTTTGAAGCTCCGATTGCTCATCCGGATGAGTATGAGCAGAGAATGGTCAACTTTTATCAACAAACACTCAAATAAATAGCCGATTCTAGGGCGAATTTCATATTCTGGCAACAATCGGCGAATCAAACCTCGGTTTATGAAAGACGATGTTCAAAATAGCACAAACATTGATGATCACCATCGTTTGTGCTATTTTGAACATATTGCCAATCGGTTTAAATCAAAAAGAAAATTTCTTTCGAATCTGTCAAGTAATGTTACTTATTAGATACGAAATTAAGTTCATAGGCCTTCCTAGCTAAATCAGCAGTGATGAAATCGAAAATGAGACATCCATACCGATAGTGTGGTTTACTACTGAGGTAACTAGCCAATTTCTGGTTGATCGGCGAGCTTATCTTGGTAATGTTAGGGAGGCCAAATCTATTTCTGATATAACCACTAGCAAAGTGTAAATGAAGCCAAGTTGAAGATTTTTCTTGAGCAGAATGTTCTAAAGCAGTTTGAATGATTTCCCATTTTACAAATGCATTAGGAATCTCAAATCGATCCTGAATAAAGAGATTCATTCCCTGATGAAAACCGTTATGTTGCCAGTCAATAGCAGTTATACCAATGGGTTTGGCCGAGAAAAACCGACTCAGCAATACTATTTTCCCCCGGATAGTGCCCAGCTTGGGAATTGCTTGTTTCGTGTACCACGAGCTAGCATTTTGATTGATATATGACTGTAGAGTTTTGGCAAACGGCTGGGTTGTTGATTTTGGTAGATACTCTTCTTTGATACTAAGAATAAGTGATTCTTGTGCATTCTGTTTTAGGAAGGTAAACATGCTTCCTAGCATCTGATCAAAAGAAAGGTGTTGATTAATTGGTCCATGAAAAATGAAAAATTGGTCTTTTTGATGGCGGCAACGGATATCAAAAAAACGCACTCCAGCGTGAAGTTGTTCTGCAATCGACAGCGTTTGACACTTAGCCGTTTTGGGAAATGGTTCGTAACGTGCACCGCTGTTGTGAGTACCAGGAATATTCAGATCTGCTAGAGAGATATCATTGGGCAACCTAGACATCCAGACATGACTCATCTTCTCCATATTACCATTCTCAATATCAATTTTTGACAGAGTATTAGTTGCAGCGAAACAGATGGTCATTGACAAAATTGTAAAGACTAAAAGAATAAACTGAGATTTTTTCATCCGAAAAATTAATTTGGTTTGGTGTCATTCCGAATCAGAAAACTAAGTAATTAATGACGGTAACTGAAGGTTAAAGAGAAAACATTTTCTGATTACAAAGAATAATCACAAAGAACCAATAGCTGCAATGATAAAGAATTTGTTAATTAAATCAGATAACTTGGTAGGACTAAATTACTTGCTAGAAGACAAAAATCTGAAAGGTAAAATCGATTTGGTCTACATTGATCCGCCATTTGCTACAGGTGGGAATTTTACCATAACCAATGACAGAGCCTCCACAGTTAGCAGCTCAAGAGATGGAAAACTTGCCTACTCGGATAAAATTATAGGTAATGATTTTTTAGATTTTATCCGACAAAGACTCTTACTTTTGCAAAAGTTAATGTCAGAGCAAGGTTCTATCTACTTGCATATTGATTATAAAATTGGACATTACGTTAAGCTGCTGATGGATGAAGTTTTTGGCACTGAGAATTTTAGAAATGACATCACTCGGGTTAAATGCAATCCCAAGAATTTTAACCGAATTGGATATGGAAATATAAAAGATTTGATTTTGTTTTATTCGAAATCGACCCCTATTTGGAACGAGCCAAGAGAACCATACACCGACCGAGATTTGAAAAAGCTATTTCCAAAAATAGACCAACAAGGCCGAAGGTATACGACTGTGCCAATTCACGCACCTGGCGAAACAAAAAAAGGAAAGTCAAATCAGCGATTCAAAGGTATGTTGCCACCAGTAGGCAGGCACTGGCGAACTGATGTAAAAACTTTGGAGCAGTGGGATCAGGAGGGGTTGATAGAGTGGTCGCGCACGGGAAATCCGAGAAAAATCATTTTTGCCGATCAGCAAGAGGGTAAACGAGTTCAGGATATTTGGGAATATAAAGATCCCCAGTATCCATCTTACCCAACAGAAAAAAACTCTGATTTATTAGATTTAATTATTCGCACTTCGTCTAATAAAGGAAGCATCGTCTTAGACTGTTTTTGTGGTTCTGGTACTACTTTGAAATCGGCCTATGTAAGTCAGAGGAAATGGATCGGCATTGACCAATCAGAACAGGCAATTAAGGTTACAAGGGAAAAAATTGAGTCAGTTAGGACCGAACCTCTTTTAGCCGCACCAGACTATGATTTTGTCAAGTTAAAATCAACATGATTGGATTTTGAATGACAGGGTTGAGTTTAGTCTCTCAGAGATCGTATTCATATTAACTCCGGGTGCTTGACCGACAGCAAATTGATCAATCAAATATGCCGATTCGGTTGAAGTAGTAGTCCAGATTAAGAGAAGGTAGACTCACGGAGAGGCTGATCATTTAACCAGCCAATGATCTGTATTAGTTCCTCTTGCTGATCTTGTAAGAAAACCTCTATCACTGTTGGACGGTCAACGTTTAAAGCGCCTTCAAGTGCAATTCTAAAGTCTTTCAGCTTATCGATTCGAACTGCATATGCACCAAAAGATTGTGCAAACTGCACAAAGTCCGGATTTTTGAGATCAGTGTCGATAGTGCGTCCTTCACATCCCTTTCTTTGTGACCCTTTGATGGCTGATAATGCACCATCATTGATAATAATGGTGACAACATTAATGCCATACATGACTGCAGTTGCTAACTCGGCAGATCCCATCATAAAACCACCGTCACCGGTAAAACAAACGACGGTTTTATCCGGGTTAGCAATTTTAGCTCCCAAAGCAGCTGGAAAAGCGTATCCTAATGTAACGCCGATACAAGGATAGAGGAAATTTCTTGGATTATTAACCGCCCATTCAGAAAAAGTGGCATAACCCATAGCATGAACATCTATTGCAACAATCGCATCGGAAGGCAAAACAGATTTCAAGTCAGGTAAAATTGGCACAGGTGGTTGGGCGGCAAACTTCTGCCGGCTATCGGCTAAGGCCTCAGACCATAAGTTTTGAGTAGTATCCGGTCTGGCTGATAATAGTTCCGTCAGTGCTTGGAGTGTAGTTGATAGATCACCACACAAACCCAATTGGCAATCGTATTCCCGGCCAATTTCAGATGAGTCTTCATCAATCTGGATTAAAGGTGTTGGCAACTCTAGATTCCAATTTCCAGTATCCAGTGAGGTAAAGCGACAACCGACAGCAATGGTACAGTCTGACTGTTTAATGGCTTGACGTCCCAAAAAACCTCCGACGTGTTGCAAGGCTAAGGAGTGGTTTTCATCCAGTACACCCTTTCCACAACGGGTGACAGCAACTGGGATTTGTCGTTTTTCGGCTAATGCTTGCAAGGCCATTCTAGCTTCTGCGTGTAAAACAGCGGCCCCAGCCAAAATCAATGGGCGTTTGGCTGCCTCAATGTGTTGAACTGCAGCCCGAATTAGATAGGTTTGGGCTGATTTGATCTCAGGTCGTTGAACTTGATTAGGTAGCTTGACATGGCTTTCACCCAAAATCACGTCCATTGGAAACTCAAGCATTGTTGGGCCCGGACGGCCTGTTCGCATAGCCCGAAAGGCATTTTTAACCAAATCGGGAATGTCAGAAACGGTTTGAGCTGTGCCACAGAACTTGGTCACCGGTTCGAAGAATCGCATCTGATCCAATCCGTGGAACATTTTGCTTTGGTCTCTGTCTTTGTACTGGTTATGTCCTTGCCCTGTTATTAACAATACAGGTACACAGTCAGTGTAGGCTTCTAGTAATCCAGTAGAAGCATTGCTTGCTCCGGGGCCCGGAACAGTCAAGGCAACACCAACTTGACCCGTTGAGCGAGCGAAACCATCTGCCATTAGCGTAGCGGCATATTCGTGCCGAACTAAATAATGGTCAATATTACCACCACCATGACGTAGAAGAGCGTCATAAATGGCTATATTCTGTGTTCCTGGCTGTCCAAAAATACACCGTACGCCTTGTACTTTTAGACACTCTATTAATATCTGTCCGCCTGTCATATGTGTTATCTGCCCCGAGTTTAGTACTTAGGAAGTGACAACCAAAGTCTAACATAGTCAGCTACACTTGCCAACATTAGGCAAATCAGTTAGCAAAAGGCTAAATAGCTTAGTACATCAAATCTCAAGCTGTGGATTTGGACTGATTAAAATATATACCTGACTGGTGTGAAAAACGTCTTGGCCAAACAGATATATTGCGTTTTGTGAAAGTCAATTTCAGTGTTTTTTAGCTTGATGTAACAGGTGATAGGTTTGAAGCACATGCATGTCCTTGACATCATTGATACTTAAGTCGGAACTATTTTTTACTCACTATTGA
>CAYVHK010000106.1:0-9721 GCA_964451145.1 uncultured bacterium
GAACTCTCCACAATTTCCTCTACTAAATCCTTAACTGTCACCAAACCCACGATATCACCATACTCATTAACCACAAAAGTCATGGTATGTGGGCTAGATTTTAAATCTTGTAGTAGTGCATGAATTGGTTTGAATTCCGGCTCATATTTGAGATCACAATTCATCAACTGAACTGTCTTCTGTTGTATATTGAGTTGTTGCGTAAATGATGTCTAATACATGAACAATACCAACATTTGTTCCAGCCTCAACAGCTACGATTTCGACCAAAGGTGCCATTATTTCTCCCACCCGTTATCATTGAAAATCTAGGGCATCATGGATCATTCGTCGTTGTTCACTGCCAATGGTACCTGAATGCTCACCAATTGTTGCTACAAATCGCAATTCGTCCCGCCGAACGTTAGCGTTTTGTTGACTCTGGCCAATATGCTGAGTTAACAAACGTGGTAATTAGCTAGTGAAATCTGCAATTTGAAATCAGTATTGAAACCAACAGTAAGCAGCATAGATTTGACAGCGATCGTCGTAATATAATATTAGTCAAGTTATTCAAGAATGTGCATGTCTGCAGCTAATAATAGTCAAAACCAAAATCAGTCCCAACTGTGAAGTTGCGACGTGCATAATGTTTGTACCTACCAAAGTCATATCTAACATCTGATCCTGCTAACATTCTGACAATCTTAGCTCGTTCGTTTCCTTCAGTTGCACTTTTATCAATGAACCCTTTATCAACTGATACCAACGCGGTCTCAGAACCCGCGTACAGCCCCATCATGATTAGCGTAATTAACGTAGCTAAAGATAAAAACGGGATGCTGGTGGGGCCACTTCTGTTCCAGAAACATGTCCAACACCTGCTCCTGAAAGGTAGAAAACGCAGATTAGGATAATGCAAATCCTTAAAAAGTGTGTTATCATTGCGATTCTGTTGGCGGTAGGCGGAGGGTTAGAACACTGATTTGGTTGCCATCTAGAGCGGTAACTTCGAAACATATGGCATTATCATCCTTTACGCTTTCACCAACCGAAGGAATCCGGCCATACAGAGATAATGCGTAACCACCAACGGTATCAGCAATTTCCTCATCAATTTTCAGGTCTAGTTTTTGGTTTACCGCTCGCGTGCTAGTTCGACCTGAAACTTCGAAGATGTGACCTTGTTCGTCAGCCGGCAGAATATCTGGCCACTCATGGATAGAATCGTGTTCATCAACTATATCTCCAATAATAAATTCGGTCAAATCTTCATGTGTTACCAAACCCGAAACGCCACCGTATTCGTCAAGCAAAATTGCCATTTTAGTTTTTTGTCGGCTTAATTCTGAAAATAAGGCTGATATATTTTTGGTTTCAGGTACATGAAATGGTGGTCTAATTAGAGACCGATTGGTACTTTGACGCCTAGTTAAAAATTGGTCAACAGTAATTTGTTGAATTTGTTGGTCAGACCAGTGAGGCAAATCTTTAACATGAAAAACACCACAGATATTATCGATATTTTGACGGTAAATGGGAATCCGAGAAACCCCTTTTTGTTGTGCCAGTTGAGTTAATTTTTGCACCTTGATATCAGAATTGGCCGAAATCATATCGGTTCGTGGGACCATGACTTCTTTAGCTTCAATCTCGGATAGTTCCAAGATTTTGCCCAGTAAATCTTGTTCCTCACTTTGCAAGCCGCTACCATCATGACGAACTAGTGCTTTTAGATCTTCTGTAGTTATTCTTTGTTCGGTTGTCTTATTACTACCACCGAACAAAGGTATTAGGAAGGTGATAATTGCTCTCAATACTGTCCGAAAAGGAGAAATCAATACAGAAAAAGTCCAGAGCGGGCGAGCTGTTAAGCGGGATAGCCATTCGGCATGCTCGATTGCGTAAGTTTTAGGTGTAATTTCACCAAAGATCAGCAGCAGAAAAGTGATAACAATGGTGCCAGCAAAAACTTGTAGACCGGAAGTACCAATGATTGAGGTCGTCAATATGGCAAAAGCCGTATTGATGAATGTATTACCGAGTAAAATGGTGATGAACAGCCGGCGCGGATTGTCCAAAAAACGGACAATTGCTAAACTGCTTTTCTTTTTTTCCAGTCTCAGTCGTTCGAGCTGGGCCCGACTCAAAGCACACAGGGCAGTCTCAGAACCAGAAAAGAAAGCTGAAAATAGAAGGAGTGTCCCCAATCCGATGACTTGGGGCAGATGTTGTCCGACCTCGTCCATGTTATCTACTTAGCGCAGGGGGGATACTAATAAACACCTCTTTGGCAGATTGTAGCACAGCTTTTGCCAAAGGACAACGATAAATCAATAGTTTGAGCGGAGACGGTAATGACCAAAATTGAACAGATGAAAAAAATTGAAAACTGTGGCATTGTAGCAATTATCCGTACTGATACTGCTAACGAATTGCCCCTAGTAGTGGACGCTATACAGTCTGGTGGTGTGGATGTAATAGAAATAACAATGACGACTCCCGGAGCACTTGATGCAGTAAGTGAAGTGGCGAAAAAATACGGTCAAAGAGTACTAGTCGGAGTTGGTTCCGTTCTTGATGCAGAAACAGCCCGGATCGCAATTTTGTCCGGAGCTGATTTTATCGTTAGTCCAATAACAAAACCGAGTGTAATTGAACTTTGTAACCGATATAGTAAAGTCGTTATGCCCGGTGCGTTCACCCCGACAGAAATTTTGACAGCTTGGGAGTTAGGGGCCGATTACGTCAAAGTCTTTCCGGCGGATGTAGCTGGTGCATCCTACATTAAAGGAATTAAAGCTCCGCTACCACAGATTTCGATCATTCCGACTGGGGGCATTGGCTTGCACAACGCCGCTGAATTCATTACTGCTGGATCTGCTGCGTTGGGGGTTGGTAGTACTTTGGTTAATAAACAGATAATTGCGGAGAAACGATTTGATACATTAACAGAAATATCTCAAAAATTAATTGCGGTTGTCAAAAAAGCTAAAGATAAACAATGTCAATGACAGATTTAAAAGTTGACATTTTGTGAATTTAATGTTAACCTCACCCCCTGAAATTCAGGTGCTTAGGGATAAATCGGGTTTTAAGCCTTAATTAGTGTGCGGATTAACAAGCTTCTCCTCAACAAATATCGAATTGAGAAACTGATCAGTCAAGGCAGTTTCTCAACTGTTTTTCGGGCAACAGAACAGTTAATTAAGAGAACCGTCGCCATAAAAGTTATACCCCGCTCAGTTTATACTGGCAATCGTATCCGGTACTTTTTCACCGAGTTGCGTGCCTTGGGAATGAATTGGGGACATCCTAACATTGTGTCGATCCACACCGTTGAGCCTGGCGATGATGAATATGTTGCTTACATGGTAATGGAGTTTGTTGATGGTATTGACTTGCAGCGGATGCTATCAAATAATCCGCCATCTGTCGGCTTAGCTGTTAGTATTGCCATTGATATCTGTTCTGGCCTCTCTATTGCTCACCAGTCGAATATCATTCATCGAGATATTAAGCCTCAAAATATCCTTTTGACTGCCGATTTTCAAGCTAAGATTTCTGATTTTGGTGTTGCTCGCATTTTGGAAGAAAGTAACGATTTTGCCGCCACTGTCACTGGTACACGTAAGTACATGTCTCCCGAACAATATGATGGTAACTACGATCTACGGACAGATTTGTATGCCACCGGCTTAATTGTTTACGAGATGTTTGTACATCGCTACCCATTCTCAGGTCAAAACCATGAAGAGATTAAACGTCAAAAATTGGCCGGAAACCTTCAAATACCAACAGACTTAGATCCAATTCTAGGAAATTTCCTGAATAACGCTCTAGCACCTGACCCTCGAAATAGGATTCAAACAGCAGATGAAATGAAGCAAGAACTTGTTCACATACGCAACCAAAAATACGCTGCTGCGGCCGAGCAAGTTATTACCAATCAGTCAGAGCCCGCCAGTTGGCATCAAGTGTTGTCAACTGGGCGTCAACTTTGGCATATACCCGTAGAAGTTGCCGAAAAAATCGAAGTTGATATTTGGCATCGAAAGAATGATGCGGCCAAAAAATCAGAATTATCTACTTGTTCTGAAAAGATTCATTACCACTATAATCAGGCTAATCAGGACAATTCTGTTAATGCTTTGAGGGAAGTCAAACAAGCTGCATTGCTTGGACTGACCGACTTGGAAACGGTAAAACTTGCTAACAAGGCATTCAACAAGTTACTAGAAACGGTCGAAAAAGAATCAAAGAATATAACCAGTGAAGAGCTATTTGATGTAATTCAAAAACAACCTAGATTAGTTCAAAGACAACTGTTCGATAAATTAAGATCTCACAACGATGTTTCTACTCCGGCTGCAGTTGGAGCTACTTTCCAAAACGGAAAATCGTCTTCTTCTCGTCCAACTGCGCCCATTCAATCGATTTCATCCCAAACAGCATCCACTACTGATGATAGAGGGCCAGAATCTGCTTTACAAACCCTACACCAATCGGTTAATTACGCACACGAAAATGAAGCTAAACGTATTTTAACTCAAGCTGTTGGTTATTCTAATCAGGGGCGAGTTAGACCGGCCCAAAAGTCTTACAAAGAATTGGGCGATTTTTATTCGCAACAAGCTAGAACCTATTCAGAATCGGGAAAGTTTGGCATCGTGGCTAATTGCTATTCTCGTGCCTATTTAGCTTATCAAAGTGCTAGTAAATTACGATTTGCTCGCCGATCTGCCAATCTGGCCGGCGATCACTATACAAAAATGGCGATTGACTTGGAAAAAAGTCGAGAATGGTTATCTGCGGGGCAGATGTATGAGCGATCAGGTTTACAATACACCAACGCTAACCAACTGGAAAAAGCCAATGATAGTTGGTCTCGTGGCACAATTTGCTACTTCAATTTTGCTGAAAATGAGCATGGTAGAGGGAAGTTAACTTCGGCTTATAAATACTGTCAGCATATCATGTCCATCGGAAAAGAAATGTTGACCCCCTCTTATGCTGTGGCTGGAGCTACTCGTCTGATGAAAGATATCAACAACAATAGTCAATTCGTCTCGTCATCTTCTACTGTATCTGGCATATAAACTTTGTCTTACCAAAACTACAAATCCTTTAAAAGTAACCTCAAAAGTCAATCAGTAATGGTAGGTACGTTTGTGATGGAATTTGCCGTACCACAAATAGCTACCATTTTAGCCAGTGCAGGTGCTGATTACTTTATTATTGATCAAGAACATACTATGTTCTCACTAGAAACGGTTGGTGCGATGATTCGGGCTGCTCGTGGTTCTGATATTCCGGCCATTGTGAGAGTGCCATCCATTGACCGACAATTTGTGTCGAGGTCTTTAGATGCAGGGGCTGCCGGTCTAATGATTCCTCGCCTTGAATCGGCAGAAGACGTAGAAACGATTGTTCGATATGCTAATTTCCCTCCCGAAGGTGACCGTGGTGTGGCTTTCGGTATTGGGCATACTGACTATGGCGATTTTCGGCAATTTGATGGTGTTGATTTGCTTCGGCAAGCCAATCGAGATCTGGTTCTGATCGGCCAAATAGAGACTTGTTCAGGCCTCGATCATTTAGACGAAATTTTGGATGTTGGTGCCTTAGATGTTGTTTTTATTGGACTTTATGACCTTTCGACTTCGCTTGGCGTATCGGGAGAAATTGATCATCCCAAAGTTGTTACGGCCGTCCAAAAGATAATTGATACCGTAAAAAACAGAGGTGTGATTTTGGGTAGTTATGTCAACGACTTTGATTCTGGAAAACGTTGGCTTGACGCCGGAGTAAAAATGATTGCCATTGGTAACGATGCTTTTTTAGTTACCTGCAAGTTCAGCCAAGAAAGCCAACAGTTCAAGACGGCTAGCAATTAAACGACTAACTGTTCCTATCTTATCTTCCCATCAAAAGCTATTTTTTTGTATTTGAATAAATAAAATGGTTACCTTAACTGAAATAGAATCTATATTTGGTGTTTCTCTGACAAATATCGATGGTCTTACAGACCATCAAATCGAAGATTTTATTACCACTCTAAATTCACTTGGGAATAAAGATACAATTAAAAATCAAGTCGATCCACAATGGGTCGTTTTAGCCGGCGGAAAGGGATCAAGGATTGACCCTTCAGGCCGACTAAACAAAACGCTTGATATTTGGTTTGGCCGGGAGAATGTGCTGGATTTATCGCGTCGACATTTGCCGACAACCCGACCCCATATTATTGTTGTCAGTCCATCTACACATCAGAGTTTGGTTAACCAAACTAACGAATCTGACCCGTCAATTTTTTGTGTTCAGCATACTGCTGATGGTACAGGCGGTGCATTGAGAGCCGCTTTACCTATTCTTCAAAACTCATCTTCTGAATTCATTGGTATTACCTTTGGTGATGAACCGTTTCTACCTCCCGATATTTTTTGGCTTACTCTGATTTCTCATTTTACCCAACAAGCAGATATAACCCTTTGTGCAAAAAAACCTGCAACTGTAGTCGATAAAGGTGGTCTCTTTTTCGATTCAGAAGGTCATTTTACCGGCACCAAAGAGTGGTACGATATGACCGAACAAGAACAAGACCAGATGCGGCAACAGTTGGCGACAGGTTGTGCCTACACCAATACCGGAATCACCTTGGTTAGACGACAGGCTATGATCGATCGGTTGGAACAACTTCCATTACACAAAAATGGCACTGAGTACCATCTTGTGGATCTGATTAATCATTTCTATAAAGATGGTCTAAAGACTAATGCCTATGTATATCAAGAAACTGTCCTTTCTGGTGTTAACCGCTGGTCGAATGTACTGGCAGGTGAAAGTATGCGCTATGGACAAAATCAAACACTCTTGACGGAACTCGGCGTCCGAGTTGATCCGCAAGTACAATTCACCTATCAGCACGCATCTAATCGATTACCCCAAATTGGTGTTGGTTGTCATTTTTTTGGCAGAGTTCATCTTGATGCCAATGTCCAAATCGGTGATTATTGTCGTTTAGAAAACACCACGCTACTAGGCCGAACAATCGTTGGTGATGGTGTTGGGCTAAAGGATGTAACGGCCAGCGACTCAATTTTTCTAAGCAATTCGATTGATTTACCTGTTTCAAATTCTGTATTTGGCTTATGTACCAAGACTAAAGTAGAACAAGCCAATTTAACAGCTGTTCAAATTGGTACGAATGTTCAAATGCGATTTGTTAATGCCAATGCGACCGTTTTACCCCATCAGTCTGTTTGCCGCCAACAATTTCTTGGGGTGCCAACTTTACCAGAGTCGCTGTGGTGGAATGAACTAGTATCTGAACCTTATTTACCAGGCGTTTTTACTCTGGGTCAGAAACGATATAAAGATGACTGGCATCAGATTCGTCAGCATATATTGACACATACCAAAAATGAGTTAATTAGGCGATCAACTCGAAATCAACTATTGGCAAAAACCGCCGAACAAGCAGTCTCAGATTTTCTGAACTTAAAGCGATCAGATGACCAGTTCGTAATATCAGAATTAACAGCAGAGCAAATCTGGGGTGCAGTCTTTGAGATGGTAAAAATTGCCACTGGCAATCCTGACCCTTATTATCACGATAAACGACAGGCTCGTCAAACTGCGTTCCAACAATTGACCCAATTGTCATCTTCGAAACTAGATTGGCAACAGAAACTCAAACTGGTTATTGCCGGCAATGTCATCGATTATAGCAGTGCGAGGGTCGTAAAGAAATTAGCTGAGAACCCAACCTATTTTGATCAAGCTTTATCTGTAGCTATTGGGTCAAATTTGTCCATTAATTGCTTCGGTCAGTTTAAAGTCTCGGTCATTGATACTTCACCCCAATCAATTGTTTGGTTAGTGGACAATGACGGAGAAGCTGTTTTCGATTTGTGGTTGATAGAGCAACTTGCCGAAATGGGACACCAAATTACTGTTGTTGGGAAACCCGAACCTGCTAGTAACGATGCCACTGTTACTGATCTTCAACAGATTACCAATCATCCATTTTATCAGTTACTACCAGAACAAATCCATACTGGTCGGGTCCGAATCATCTCATCTGGTTCGGTAACAATAGGTACAAATTTGCACCAAGCGACTGATGAGTTTGCTACTTCGATTTTGAACTCAGATTTGGTAATTTCAAAAGGTCAAGGCAATTTTTTTACTACTAAAGGCTTAAACCGAGATGTGTTTTATTTGCTTATGTCTAAAGGCGTAACTGCAGAAGCCTCGACTGGCATAGTAGCTGATCGTAATCAATTAATCGATGGGTTAATTCTGGCTTATGTTCCTGCAGGGATCCGCTATCGAAATACTTTAGCTGATTTTTGTCAATCTTTACCTGATCAGAATTAGTGAATATTTTGTCTGACCAATTTCCAAATATAGATAATCTAATGGCTACTTTTGAAAGAGACGGATTCGCTATTTTGCCGTCTTTTATCGAAATTGAGTGTTTGGAGCGAGTTAAAGAAGGTTGCCAACAATTGGTCGACCAAGTAGCTGAGAAATTGCAAGCGGATGGGATGGTTGATAACCTTTACCTAGGCAAGATGTTGCAATATCGAATGATATCTCTTTTTGCCAACCACCCTGACAAGACTCCTACTATTTTCCGTACTGAACTCCATTTACCGGCTTTCTATGATCTCTTTGCTCACCCTAAGTTGCTTAATCTAGCCGAATCCTTTCTTGGTTCCGAGATCCGTTTGTATCCCAATTACTCGGTACGACCAAAGCTACCGAACGATCGACGAACTGAAGTTCTGTGGCACCAAGATGCTGGTTATACTGATCAATGTGCTGATGTGTTGCATATGATGAATGTGTGGGTCCCATTGGTTCCAGCCAATAAAGAAAATGGCTGTATGCAGTTCATCCCTGGTAGCCACAAACTAGGAGTCGTTCGTCATCACAAAGAAGAATTCTATTTGCAAATTGATCAATCCGATTTAAATGCTGTATCAGATCAAGCGATCTTAGTGGAAACTCAACCGGGAGATGTGGTCATTTTTAATAACCTACTTTTCCACCGAGGGTTACCAAACCAATCGGACCACATTCGGTGGAGCATCGATTTTCGTTATCAAGATGCAACTCAACCGACAATGAGACAGACCACCGGCCATTTATTATGTTCGAAACATAATCCAGATCTAATTGTGCGTGACCGAAATCATTGGACACAACTCAATTTCAGATGAATTTGGCCTAACTTTTCAGGTTGATAGTAATAAATATTGAAATTATTAGGCTAAACAATTTTGGCTATTCGTTCATAATTAACTAGATATGTTCAAATCCTGATTCTAAGTCATAGGTGCAAATCTTTTAGTAAGCATTCATACAACGATGATTCTTTTACCATGCTCAGAATAGATGCAGGAACATACCTAGGGATCTTGAAAACAATCCGTTTAATATAATTTATAACCGGTTTATTTAGCTAATTTCTTTCCATTGATTGTCTGATTTTTTCATTTTTCGAACTACCCAACCATATCTATTGAAGAATTCAACAAATTCCCATTTGGCAAGTCTACCATAGGTGTGGTTACCAAACATATAGCCGTCTTTGTATTCGACTATCAGTTTGAAGCTTTTAGGCAGATTGATTGTCTCATCATGTTCGTAAAATTCCATACCTTGATATTTTTGCATTTACAATTTTGCTTCCACTTTTGAACAATTTCGATAATTTTTTGTTTTCTAAACT
>CAYVHK010000106.1:9821-16133 GCA_964451145.1 uncultured bacterium
TTTTCTAAACTATAATGTCAATTATTTCTATTTTCGCCTAAATGACATTATTTTAGCCATGATAATTCGCGCTCTTTCTCAAGAAAAATAAAAACCAAAAGAATACAAAAATATTGGAATACTGATGAAACCGACTATATAAGCCACTATAGTCGCCCTGACCAATTAGTGTAATCATCTGTCAGGTCAGAAGTAGCAATAAATAATTGATTATTTGCATGAGATTCCATTCCAATCATGCCACATGTCTTTGTTGGGTGGTTCTTCCATCGTTTGTGGCAAATCAGTTTTCTTGAAATCGTATAATACCGCTTGTCGTATTTGGCTGGAATAATTGTGGCTCGCAGTGTGTCCAATCCGATGATGCCAAAAAATAATGTCTCCGGCTTGTCCGGGACAATCGACTCCTGCCAGTTGGCTAAATTCTTGCCGATGGACCTCATACTGTTCGGTTGGTTCGTTTTTGTATTGAGAATTGAAATCGTAATAGAAAGTCCGATGGCTTCCCGGCCAAACCATAAAAGAACCACCTTCTGGCAGTACGTTGTCAATGTAACCAACCACCCCTAAATGAAACGGGTGGCCATCAACGTGGCAACCGGTGGACCTTTTTTTCGGTACATCACCGTAGGGTAACGTACAGTAAATACCACGAACCCGATCTGGTTCTACCAAAGTTCCTTGGCCTAGCAATTGTTCGGCCATCCGCCAAACCGACGGATTTTTAGGCAGAAGATCAATCATAAATGGTTCATCTCCAGGTTCCCGATAGTTCCAACGGTGGTTGTTGCGAGCATTCATTTTATCTTCTGAACGCTCCCGAAATGGGCCAACCCAAGTCGATGGATCGTGTCGATTCAATTGTGCTGGCGCTCCCTCCCATAAACGGTCTCTGGCTTGAGCCATAAGTTTTGGATCTAAAACCTTACGTTTAATTAAGTAACCATTATCACCAAAAAAGTTAATATCGTCTTGGGTCAGACTTTGTTCCATCTCAATCCTCTATAAATGTGACTTAATAGTGGCCTGCAAAGAGATTAATTATATATTTTTGTAAATCAAATGGCAAACCTCACATGTATTATATAAATTGAAGACAAGATATACTACGCACTTGTGTTTTGGCAACTGAATACCCAAATCTGATAAAAGATTTTTGCCCCTATAAGAATCATTGAGCATTATCAAACGAACAGATATATCATATTTTTCACGTTTGGTGTTTTTATGGACTTTTTAATATTTTTGTCATACCTGTGACACTTTTATGTAACAAAAGCCCTTTTAAAACCTTTTAGGTCTAATCCTAATATTGTATCCTTTATTTTAGCTTATTTTATAGGAGAGAGAAGGTATATCTAATGCGAGCATATTGGATTAATAACTTGAGGAAAGAATTTGGTTTTTGCCTCTCGGTGCTGATTTTAGCAATTTCACTGACACCAACTATTGAGGCAGAAGGTGGTAAAATTAGTGGATATTACATTGGTGATTTTTACCATGTTCTGAATTCACATGATGAAAATTATCAAGGGCGAAATGGTTTTCAATATCGTCGTATCTATATGAATTATGATAGGGAAATTGCTAAAAATTGGTCTATTCGCTTGCGATACGAAATGAATAGCCCATCCTTTAATAGTGGCACTGTTGGCTCAACAAAAATCACCCCTTACGTTAAACATGGTTACGTAAAATGGACGAATAAAAATCTTCGTTTAACCGGTTACTTTGGTTTGTCAGGCACACCAACATTCGCTAATGTAGAGAAAGTTTGGGGCTATCGTTCCTTAGCAAAATCTCCAGAAGATCTACATAAATTGGGAGGGTCAACCGATTTTGGTCTATCTATCAAAGGTAACTTTGATAGTGAAAAAAAAATCGGTTACCATGCTATGGTTGGCAATGGGAAGGGGACTAAAGGTGAAGATAATACTGGTAAAAAAGGATACTTATCATTATTTGTCAAACCCACAAAAAGATTATTGGTTGAGGTTTATGGCGACTTCGAATCTGTAGATGATGAACCCAGTAAAATCCTTACTCATGTTTTTGGGGGCTATCAAGCAACTATATTTAGGCTTGGTCTTTTGGCCTCCTACCGGCTAGGAGCCGCTAAAAAAGAAGAAAAAGTGATAGCTGGCTCACTGTTCGGTAGTATCACTCTTATCGAGGATAAGTTGGCTTTTGTTACTCGATTTGATCAATTACTGAATCCAAATCCGAACGGTAAAAAAATCGCTTACATTCCGTATAACAGTAAAACTACGTCAAGTACCATTCTGTTAGCACTTGACTGGCGCCCAGTCAATGATGTTCAAATTATGCCGAATATCGTAACAATCGTTTATGGAAAGCCTGAGAAAGAAGAACGACCAAGTATAGATCTTATGCCTCGGTTAACTCTTTATTACAAGTTTTAAGTAATCTTGTTTTTGACTATATATCGCCTCAATACAAAATAGTTACTTGTGTTAGGAAAATGGGAGTTTTAGCTTCGCTTCGTTTGAAACTTAATTAATTGTAAAGGATATATCTATGTTTGATTTTTGGAGCTCTCGATTTTTAAATCTTTTTCTGTTTTTTTGGGTCTTTAGCCTATTTCTGACTGGTTGTTCGAAAAAAGATGAATCAGTATCAGGTAACCAATCCTTATCAAAAGAGGAAAAAATCGTCATTCAGAATGCTGGTTCTGATACTATGGTCAACCTAGCACAAGCTTGGGCTGAAGCTTATGCATCTCTCGAACCAAAAATTTCAGTTGAAGTTTCTGGCGGCGGTTCAGGAACCGGAATTGCTGCTCTAATTAATGGGACAGTTGACATTGCCAACTGTAGCCGAGCCATGAAACCAAGTGAAGTAGAGAAGGCTGCTCAAAATACAGGTAAAAAACCAAAAGAACTGATCGTGGGCCTCGATGCTTTGGCTGTTTATGTTCATAAAGGTAATCCGCTAGAAGAAATCTCCCTAGAACAATTGGCCAATATCTATGGTGAGGCCGGTTTAATAGCTACTTGGTCGCAATTGGGTATTCAGCACACTACTTGTAAGAGTGATGAGGTGATTCGTGTCAGTCGCCAATCCAATTCTGGTACTTATGTCTACTTTAGAGAGGCAATTTTGGGAAAAACCGGCGACTTTAAGTTAGGATCCAGAGATCTACATGGTTCCAAGGATGTCGTCGAATTGGTCACAAACACCCCTTGTGCTATTGGTTACAGTGGCATGGGATATGCCACCGATCATGTTAAGATGCTTAAGGTTTTCAAAAAGACAGGGGGATCGTCTGCCAGTCCTAGTGTGGAAAATACCTTGAATGGGACCTATCCGATTGCTCGTCCGCTCTACATCTACTCGTTAGGTGAACCAAGTGGAGATATTAAAAAGTACCTGAATTGGATCTTATCCCAAGTTGGTCAAACGATCGTTAGTAAAAGTGGTTATGTTCCTGTAAAGACTAATTGAATCTTGCTGAATATGTTATAATCGATTTCGAGAGTTTAGTGATAATATTGTTAGTTAGTATGGGATTGTGAAAAGCGTACAAACAGGAAACAATTCGGTTACTCTCCGACAGCAGAATGCTGCGTTTGGACAAGTATCCTCAATCGAAAAGCTGATTGAAACCATCATTGAATGGATAATTCGTATTTGTGGTATTAGTGCCATCGCTTTTGTTTTTGGCATTTTCTTTTTCGTTTTTCGAGAAGGGTCGTCTTTTCTGTTCAATGGTTTGGATTTGGGAGAATTTTTATTTAGTTCAGCTTGGTATCCCTCATCCACGGGTAACGTTCGTTACGGTGTTTTTGCTCTTATTGTTGGTACATTCAGTGTTACAGCTTTCGCCATGATTATAGCTGTTCCCTTCGGTCTCGGGACGGCTATTTTTATTTCTGAATTTTGCGGCCCAAAACTGAAAGAAACTTTCAAGATTATAATCGAGCTATTGGCTGCCATCCCGTCGGTAGTTTGGGGCTTCATCGGACTACAAATTATGAACCCCTTAATTATTAATCTCTTTGATGCTCCGATAGGTCTTTCTGTTCTAAATGGTGGTTTCATTTTAGCTTTAATGAGTTTACCCATCATCGTTTCAATTGGTGAAGATGCTCTTAAAGCAGTTCCTGATTCATACCGAGAAGCCGCCGAAGCTCTGGGAGCTGGACGCTGGCAAGTCGTTTACCGTGTGTTGTTACCAGCGGCAAAAAACGGGTTATTAGCCGCTGTTTTACTAGGCACCGGGCGAGCCGTTGGCGAAACAATGGCTGTTTTGATGGCAACTGGACACGCCGTTAATATTCCAACTAGCTTACTCGATTCAGTCCGAACTTTAACTGCTACTATTGCTGCGGAGTTGGGTGAAGTTCCTGTTGGCTCAGACCATTACCAAGTTCTGTTTATCATTGGCATTCTGCTCTTCACCATTACATTTATAGTTAATTTGATTGCCGACTTGGTAATCAAAGGTATTCACACTGATGATGGCGTATAAACCAACATTGTTGAATTTGACTTATTGTCTGTTGCTATTAATTGGGTAGATCTTTGTTAGAAACTGATTATAACTCAAATACACTATTCACCGAAACAATAACTAGTCGGCACAATCGGTATCGGGAAATCCTTGTCCGAGCCATTTTTTTGGTAATGACATTACTGATTATCTTTCCACTGGTGTTGATCGTCGGTTTTTTATTGTATAAATCGCTTCCTATTCTTAATTTCGATTTTCTTTTTTCTAATCCAATTAGAGGGATGAAGGCGGGAGGAGTGTGGGCTCCGTTTTTAGGAACAATCTATCTGGTGATCGTTTCTCTTGCAGTGTCTGCTCCGATAGGTGTCTTAGCTGCTGTATATCTAAGTGAATACGCACGTAACAATTGGTTTACGCGGATCGTGAATTTAGCGGTGGTTAATTTGGCCGGCGTTCCCAGTATTGTTCATGCTCTATTTGGACTGGGGGCCTTTGTTTTGTTTGCTAAAATGGGCCGCTCAATTCTGGCAGCCTCTTTAACGCTAGCAATTATGACCTTACCCGTCATAATTGCTAGTACCAAAGAAGCTTTGGGAGCTGTGCCGATGGCTTTCCGAGAAGCTTGTTGGAATGTTGGAGCTTCTCGTTGGCAAACGATTAGGAAAATTGTTCTACCCAATTCAATCAGTGGTATATTGACTGGTATCATTTTGCAAGTATCTCGTTCTGCTGGCGAGACTGCTCCTATTATGTTTACAGGGGCTGTTTTCTTCAAAGTTATCGAGGAGGGCGATCTTTTCGCTTACAATATCTTAGAACAGTGCATGGCACTATCTATGCACTTATTCACGATTTCAACACAAGTACCAGATGTGCCAGAAGCCTTACCTTATGGCATTGCTATTGTATTACTAGGAACCGTTTTATTGGTTAATGCATTGGCTATTATTCTCCGTATTTATCTCCGTTCGCGTAAAAAGTGGTAGCAACTATAAAGGAACCAAATATGCTTCAGAAAAAGATTGAAATCTCTAATCTTAGGGTTAACTATAATGATACGATTGCCTTAAAAGGGATTAGTTTTGATGTATATGATAAGGAGATTATTGGGATTATTGGGCCTGCACAATCAGGAAAAACAACCTTGTTGAAAACGTTGAATCGAACTATTGAACTTATTCCAACTGCTCGAGTAAAAGGAACAGTCAAAGTTGATGGTGTTGATGTCTCGTCTATTAAAGATGTCAATCAATTGAGACGAAAAGTAGGAATGGTCTTTCCATTACCAGTGGGGTTACCTTTATCTATTTACGATAACGTCGCTTTTGCGCCACGAGCGGCAGGTCTTCGTCAAAAAGACGAACTAAATGAACTAGTGGAAAGGTGTTTGAAACAAGCCGCTCTTTGGGATGAAGTTAAAGATCGTTTAGACAGTCTCGGCACCAAATTGTCCGGTGGTCAGCAACAACGCCTCACTATAGCCCGTGCCTTATCACATCAACCTGAAATTTTATGTCTAGACGAATTTTCCATTGCCGTTGATCCAGTAACGACCATGCGGATTGAGGATGTGTTGAAAGAACTGCGTTCCGAAATAACAATTGTGTTGGTTACTAATTTAGTACAACAAGCCCGTCGGTTAGCTGACCGTACGGCCTTTATTTTTAACGGTGATTTGGTTGAGCTTGACGATAATGAGGTTATTTTCTCCACCTCTCCAACACAGAAAATGACCTTTGATTACGTACATGGTAACTTTGGTTAATGGACAGTATAGCCACTAAAAATGAACAAACCGACCATCATCAAGATGAGCGGCCGACTAGCACTCCTACTAA
>CAYVHK010000107.1:0-15810 GCA_964451145.1 uncultured bacterium
GATTCAGGTTGTGTGGGTCAGGAATAGGACCACCTTCATGATCAAAAATGACGGTGTCCTCTCGGCCAATTTTGGTAGATTTGATATTTTCTACTTGTTCTATATTGTCTCGCTGACCACAACCAAAAATAGTAACTAGACATGTGAAAAGAATAACTTGGCAAACAATCGATAATTGTGCAAATGAGAATTTTTGTTCTTGTGAAGTTACTGGATAGGTCATGTGAGTCCTACAGTCAGAGTCGTTTAGAGACAGATAGGCACATTATAACAAGAACCATATAATCCGTCGAAGAAAAAGGCAAATTAAAAATAATGGTCCAATGTAATGAATTGGAAAGGTGCAGCTGTAATTAATCCTGAAAAAACAGTAGAATTGAAGCATATCGCGACCAGAAAATTCTTGCCTTGCATTATCTTTAGGTGGGATGACAGGAGCAAAGAGGTCAACCTCTTTATTCTTCCCTCAAACCATCTGTGTCTGATACTACGCCTACACGACAGATCTGCTTGAAACTGCAGAAACGGCAAACCTTCTTTTTATCGTGGGAAGTGAGTGGGAAATAGCCTTCTGCTATTTTCTCAGCGTAGTTATAAGCGTGTTGGAGTGCAATGTCAATCAATTGGTCTAGGGATTTTATAATTGGTTGTCGAGAATTAGGAATTATCTGCCCACTACGACGGCCAACGCTATAGGCTTGGTCATGATAGTCTTTGTCGCCACAACCCAATTTGACTTGTCCCTGATTGCGTAATAGATAATAGACACCCGCAACGCCTTTCCACTTTTGATCAGTATTACTAGTTTGTTTAGTTAACAGTTTTTCTGTTGCTCGCAGATAAATCGGCAATTGAAGACTGAGACCTGCCAAAATTTCCGAAATCTTTGGAATATAATAGCCGGTTTTGTAGTCACAAACGACGAAAAAACCGTCGCCAATTTCGATACGATCAATTTTACCATTGATTCTAATTGGGCCAAGTTGTAACGGTTCTAATTGGCTTAATTCAGGGTCAGCCCCCTGCTGGTGAGCAATTGAACCAAAAGCCACTTCAAAATATTTCGGACTAACTGCCAGATTTCGTCGTTCGAAATCTAACTGCAAAAAATACTCTAACAAACCTGTACGATGAGCAGAGCCTATGATCTCTTCCTTCTCCATCTCCCAAAATAAGTCAGATTTTATTTGCTTTTCGTCAGAATAGCAATCAAGATGTTTTTGAGCAATTCTTGCAAGGTCAAGTTGTACAATTTTGAGTTCTGCTTCTGTTTTCAGCTCATTTAGCCAGTCGGTTCCTCTTCTTTCATTGTAAAAGTCAAACAAAATTTGGTGGAGTAAATTGCCTTTTTGAAGACCACTCAGACATTCATTTTCAGTTGGATCATCTTCATTGACTGCCAAATTTAGAATACGGTGAGCAAAATATTGGAAAGGGCAACGTCCATATTGTTCCAACTGACTTACAGAGTAGGATCGGTGTTTTAGTTGCGCGAAATGTTGCTGGGAGGCTTCATTCACATTTAACTGACCTTGATACTCAACAGCTAGACCTGTTTCCAAGCGGGATTTCTCAACCCAGATATTATGATTAATCAAGTCTAATTGTTGTGTATCAATTTGACTTAACGATACGGGCAAGTTTGGACTGTAATTGTATTGATCACGATAATATTGATTAATACCATATTGACGGAGAAAAGATTCGGTGGTGAAAATTGGTTCGACATCTGTCGTTTTCGCGTTAGTTACATCCGCGATGTTTTGCAGTTGATCTATAAATGATGAGGGGGCCAATTCAGTAGTTTGATCATGAGTTGGGTAGGTCAAATACACAAGTTGCTTAGCTAAATTCAGAGTATGGAAAAATAGGTAACGTTCCTCGCACAGGTGATCTATTCCATTTCCTCTAATTTTTTGGTTGATGTGAAAAGTATCGGGTAGAACAGTTTCAGGAAATTCACCATCTACTAATCCTCCCAGAATCATTATATCAAACCAAAGGGCTTTCGCATGTCTTAAAGGTAGTATTAGGACACCATTTTTTTCAATCGTTAGCTCCGTTTTTCCGGCCTGTAAAGCTATCTCCAAACAATTTAAGTAATGTATATTTGGCCAAGTTGATTGTGGTTGTGTTGACTTATTTCTCATTATATTTTGGATCATATTGACATCAGCAATCTCTGTAACAATAGCTAAAAATTGTCGAAACGCAGAAATCTCATGACGTATTAACTCGTCTGATTTTTTTTGATTGGCACTGCTTAGCGTTATTCGCAAAAAACTTTCAGCATCGATGAGGTCATGGACGGTTTCTAAGAATTGATTTGGTGTTAGTAATTCTGATGGATCCAAAGCATCTTTCAATTTTGATAAGGCTTGTTGGACAGTTTTGGCACGAAGAATTGGGCTGGACATACATGTACTGAATGGAATTCCGTACATCGGGAAAATTTCTTCAATCAAAGGTACATAATCATCGAGCTGATAAAATCCCAGTCCTATTCGATTCAGATTTGTGGTTTGAGTATGCCGTTTGACTAGTTGGGCGATTAACTCAACTTCTGCCGCTCGGCCAGGTGCTGATTTCAACTGAATTCGATGCCGCAAATCAACTTTTTGTTTATTTGCTTGAGGTTGGAATAAATAGCGCGTCAGATGAGATCGCGTTTTATTGCTTTGATTTTTAGCATTTTTGATTAATTGAAAATCGTTTTTTGCCAAGTAGTCATAACTTTTTTTCCCATAAGCAAACAATTTTTCATTTTCGGGGCAAAAGTCAAGACAAACTGCAGTATCCACGTATTTGGCTAAACCACAAACTACCTGTAGGTCTAGGGATGAAAAACTATGGAACCCCAAAAAAACGACTAAGTTTACGGATTTTTCTATAGGTGAAAAAAAAGAGTTATGGACATTGGCCATTTCAGCATTGGTCCGTTTGTGAAAGAGCTCTGCTACTGAGGCGTGAATACCGGCTTGGTCAATCCAATCTTTGCCCAACTGCTCTTGATAAGCTTGATAAACCTTAATCAGATCAGCCAAATTTTTTGAAATTGTATTTCGACCGAACTCCTGTTGTAGGATTTCAGGTGTCCAGCCGCTAATTTTCAACTGTTTGATTTGTTCAACCAGTTCATTGACAAAAGGTAGTCGCAGATCAACACTTGACTTGTGATAACTATGCTGTAATTGTAGATCGGATAGCTCGTTATCATCGATATGAAAAAACAAATGATGAATCAATAAAGTTTGAATACTGAGGGAGATTTTCCTTTTTTGATGGTCGTGGGAGTTAGCGTTCCACATTTGCTCAATAAAATTTTCCAAAGTTTGAACTTGGAGTCGGGCAATTGCTTGATATTGGCCAACAACGGTGCTTTGTAATAATCTGATGGATTCGGAAGTAGGCACAATTAGTGAAAAAGAGTCCATCTTCCTATCACCTACACGGGCATCTAATTCATCAGCCAAATTATCAAAAGATCTACCGGTAATGGATCGAGCCAATAATTTTTGACCGGAAAAAAAATGGGAAAATAGTGAGGTGGATTTCATTTTCTATTTTTTATTAAAAAACTGTTTCTGATAATATCATACTTGAATTAGTGAACTCCAGAGTAGTCTGTATTGAGCTTGAAATCGTTCCTGCCTTGTGCTAGTATTCGAGCGTTTAGATTAGTATAAATGATTGGTGACTAGTAAATGGACGCAAGAATTCTTCAAAATCCTATCCATCACCTTAAGCCACCTGCGGCAGATTGTTTGGATGTGGATCTTTCGATTGTAGACGTAATTTCCAAAATGCAAGAAGTTACGCTTCAACACAGTCGAGGAAGAGGAGCCTTTTTGGTTACCGAAAACAGTGAATTAGTTGGAATTATCACTGAGCGCGACTTGATACGGCGGATTGTCAGTCCGCAAAAAGATATTAATAAGATGATCCTCAGCCAAGTAATGACAAATCAGCCCGAAACCTTGACTAAAGAAGATCCCATTGTGTTTGCGTTAAACCTCATGCATCTCGGACGCTATCGTCATGTGCCGTTGGTCAATGATGAAAATGTTCCCGTCGGCATCATAACTAGCAAAAATATTGCTCAATATATCAGTCAGTTTATGGTCGCTGTTTAGACAAATGCCACGTTTTTTGCAAAAGCCTACGCATAACCAAAAGTCGTTAAACATAGGAGTTGGATATGCCTTTTGAGTCCTTGATTGATGATGAAATGTTGGTAATGGATGAATTACTGGAAGAATCTGGAAAAACGTTGGAAACGCACCAGATTCAAGTACCGTTAGGTTCTATTATGAATCAGGTTCCCTCTGTTCAGTCCGGTTCCAGTCTTCAAGAGGCCCTCGATTTGATGGTATCCTACGACATTGGTTCAATTTTTGTCGTAGCTGATAAAAAATTGGAGGGCGTAATTGGCGAACGCGACATTCTTCTAAAAGTTCTAAATAAGTCAAGCGAATACGACAAATTAACCGTTGACTCATTTATGAAAGTAGATCCACTGACTTTAAGACCAGATGATTTACTTGATACCGCTATCCAAAAAATAGCGGAGGGTGGTTTTCGACATATTCCAATAATTGATGAAGATAATGTTCCATTAGGAATGTTATCCGTCCGAGATGTCATTTCTTATTTAGTAGAACATTTTCCCCAAGAAGTTTTAACACTTCCACCTAAACCAATACGAAACGGCATGAAATCTAGAGAAGGAGCTTAAATTTCGGATGAGTAATAAAATCCCAAACAGCCCATGTAATGATGATTGTTGGTTATCAGTCTGGTTCATCCTCTGATCGATTATAGAAGGACGAATAACTCATGAACAAACAGAGGCAAGTAGTTAGGGACGCAACGGTCATTATTGCTGGTAATTCCGGAGATGGTTCCCAAACAGTTGGTGCTCAATTAACACAAACTTCTGCTTTTGCTGGTAATGATATTTCCACATTGCCTGACTTTCCAGCGGAAATTCGAGCCCCCGCCGGTTCGTTAGCGGGGGTTTCCGGTTTTCAACTTCACTTTTCTAGCACAGAAATTCATACACCTGGTGATGCTGCTGATGTGCTGGTTGTTATGAATCCTGCCGCCTTAAAAGTCAGCATATCCAAGCTCAAACCAAATGGAATTCTCGTTGTGAATTCAGATACCTTTGGTGCGCGCGATTTGAAAATGGCTGGCTATGCAGAAAATCCATTAGATGGCGACTTACAGAGTAAATATCAAGTTTTTTCGGTCGAATTAACTCGCTTGACTCGAAATGCACTAGTTGATACAGAGCTAACTGCTAAACAAAAAGACCTTTGTAAGAATTTTTTTGCCCTCGGTTTAATTTTTTACCTCTATGATCGGCCGCTTGACTATACTTTAAAATGGATCAATGCTAAGTTTGTCTCTAAGCCAGAATTCATAGAAGCTAACCAACTCGCACTAAGAGGAGGGTTTGCCTATGCTGAGATGACTGAGCAAATTGCAGTATCTTATCAAGTCGAATCGGCTCAGTTTAGCCCTGGGAACTATCGCAATGTTACTGGCAATTTAAGTACCGCTTTGGGGTTAATTGCAGCTGCACAAAAATCTGATCTGCAACTTTTTTACGGGAGTTACCCGATTACACCCGCGAGTGATGTTCTACATGAACTGGCAAAGTATCGAAATTTTGGTGTTAAAACCTTACAGATGGAAGATGAGATTGCCGCTGTCGGTGCGGCCATTGGTGCAGCTTTCAGTGGAGCATTAGCTGTTACTGGTACTAGTGGGCCAGGCGTAGCCCTAAAATCGGAAGCTATCGGTTTGGCTATTATGACAGAACTTCCATTGATCGTCTTGAATATCCAACGCGCTGGCCCTTCAACCGGAATGCCAACAAAGACAGAACAATCTGACTTACTGCAGGCACTTTATGGTCGAAACGGAGAATCACCAATACCAGTTTTAGCTGCCTCACGTCCATCTGATTGTTTCGATACAGTATATGAAGCTGCTCGAATTGCTATAAAATACATGACCCCTATCTTTTTTTTATCTGACAACTATGTCGCTAATGGGGCTGAACCGTGGTTAATTCCTCAAGTTGCGGACTTGCGGCCAATTTTAGCTGACTTTGCTACGAATTTGGAAGATTTTTTACCGTACAAACGAAACCCAGAGACAGGACGTAGGCCGTGGGCACTTCCTGGAACAGAAGGTTTGGAACACCGAATCGGCGGGCTTGAAAAAGCAGATTTAACTGGAAATGTTAGCTATGATCCAGAGAACCATGAGCGAATGAGTTTCCTGAGAGCAGAGAAAATTGCTAATATTGCAAAAAATGAGATCCCGTCAAGTGAGGTGTTTGGGGACAGTTCTGGTGATCTACTAGTTATTGGCTGGGGTGGAACTTATGGTGCCTTGAGAACGGCAGTCACAAATCAACGCCAAGGCGGTCAGGCCGTCTCCCATCTACACCTGCGCTTCCTTAATCCATTACCGAATGACCTTGGTCTAATCCTTCAAGATTTCAAGCGAATCATGGTAGCTGAATTGAATATGGGACAATTAAATCAGTTGATACGTAGTCGGTATTTAGTAAATACGATTGCTTATAATAAAATCCAAGGCCAGCCCTTCCAGGTAGCAGAAATTGAAGCCAAAATTCAGCAGAGTCTGATCAACTAACTTACAAACGAGATTGACATGAACCGCTTAAAAAGCAGAAAAGATAATAGTTCTCTTATTCCTGCGGCCATACCGACACTAAGTAAAAAGGATCTTGAGTCCGATCAAGACGTACGTTGGTGTCCTGGCTGTGGTGATTACTCTATTTTAGCCCAAACTCAACGTATTATTCCTGATCTTGGTATTCCAAAAGAACAATTTGTTTTTGTTTCTGGTATTGGTTGTTCCAGTCGGTTTCCTTATTACATGAACACTTACGGTTTTCATACCATACACGGACGTGCACCAACAATTGCTACTGGTATCAAAACTACTAATCCAGAACTCTCGGTTTGGGTAATTACTGGGGATGGGGATGCTTTATCTATTGGCGGAAACCACTTTATTCATATGCTTCGTAGGAATCTAAACCTAAATGTCTTACTGTTTAACAACCAAGTTTATGGGTTAACCAAAGGTCAATATTCGCCTACATCTCCATTGGGAACAATGAAAAAATCGACACCAGATGGTTCAATTGAACAGCCACTAAATCCAGTTAATATTGCACTCTCTGCTGGCGCAACTTTCGTTGCACGGAGTATCGACCGCGATACAAAACACCTTCAGGCAACGATTAAAGCCGCACATGAACACAAAGGTACTTCGTTCATTGAAATTTACCAAAATTGTAATATATTTAATGATGGGGCCTTTCTTACCTACACCGAAAAAGCAACAAGAGCTGACAACACAGTTATTTTGGAACACGGTGAACCGTTAGTTTTTGGAGCTGAAAATGACAAGGGAATTCGGCTAAATGGTTTACAACCGGAGGTCGTTTCTTTGACTGGTGGAGGCGACAACGATTTGATAGTTCATGATCAACATTCTGAGGACCCAACCTTAGCCTATTTCCTGAGCAGGATGACCGACACTCCTGGCCACCCCATACCGATGGGTATTTTTCGCTCGGTAGAACGTCCTTGTTATGAAGATATGCTGAATGATCAAATTGATCAAGCCCGTCAAACCAAAGGCGATGGTAACTTAGAAGAGTTACTGAATTCGGGGGACACTTGGGTAGTGTAGGTTCTGGTCATAATGCATTACTAATGCTTTCCGGTCGCATATTTCTTTAAAATCCCTTTTAATTCGGCTGTATGTCTTATTATGTCTCTGTTGACTAACAGGCGGTTTTTGACTCATCCTGTTCTTCAAGCCACTTTGATCGTCTGCCTCTCTCTAATTGTCAACTCGGCAATTTTACTGGCTTGTAACTATGATCCAATAGCTGCTTTTTCTGCTTTGTTCAATGGTGCCTTTGGTTCTTTTCGCCATATTTGCGAAATTTTCGTTCGTGCTTGTCCTTTGTTGCTTACCGGCTTGGCTATTTCTTTTGCCTTTCGATGTGGCATGTGGAATATTGGTGCAGAAGGCCAATACTTTATGGGTTCAATGGTTGCAACTTGGGTAGGTGTAACTGGTAGTAATTTACCGCCATTTATCTTGATTTCACTTATCTTGACGTTTGGTTGTTTTGCTGGTGGAATATGGTCTGCTATCGCTGGTTTATTGAAGTCTTACCGTGGGGTCCAAGAAGTAATTAGTACTATCATGCTTAACTATATTGCTTTCTATCTTTTAAGCTATATCGTTGATGGTGGACCATTACAAGAATCAGCTAAATACTACCCACAAAGTGAGTTGCTTAACGTTCGTCTACCTATTTTATTGGATAGGACTCGCTTTCATATAGGCATTTTGTTGGCCATAGCTTTGGCTATTTGTTCATATTGGATTTTGATGTCCACTACTATTGGATATCGCTTGAGAGCAGTTGGACAAAATGTGTTTGCTTCACAGGTAGCAGGTATCAATGTTCCCAAGAATATCACTTTGGCGATGTTTATTAGTGGTGGTTTCGCAGGTTTGGCTGGCGCGATGGATTTAATTGGAGTCAGCCCTTATCGGCTCTTTCAACCTGGTGGAATGAGTATGTTAGGCCCCGGCTTTATAGGTATTGCTGTCGCATTACTAGCTCGGTTAAATCCAATTGGGGTTATCTTTTCGGCTCTTCTCTTCGGTGGATTACAAGTTGGTGCCGATGCTATGCAGTTGGTAGAAGGCGTGCCAGCTAAATTAACATCCGTCATTCAGGCCACCGTTTTATTGTTAGTTCTTGGGTTTGCCGCTATCGAGCACAAATCTTCCATCTCTATAAAAACTGATGGTCAAGTAGATGAGGGATATCATCTTACCAACTAAATTGGGGGGGCAATCTGATGATGCTTGACATAATAGCAGATATCTTGGCTGCTACCATTCGCCAAGCTACTCCGCTACTGATGATTGCTTTGGGCGAAATCTATGTTGAACGGTCTGGAGTGATTAATATTGGTGTCGAAGGTAATGCCATTATTGGGGCCTTCATTGGCTGGTTTGTCTCGTTGCAACTATCTAGTTGGGGGATATTAGCACCAATAGCGGGTCTAATGGCTAGTGCTAGTGCAAGTATGCTAGTAGCTTTGTTATTTGCTTTTTTTGTCGTGCGGCTCAAAACTGACCAAGTAGTTACTGGAACTGGTATCAACTTGCTTGCTTTTGGCTTGGTGCATTTGTTCTACACGCAGTTGGTTGGTGAAACAGGGCAAGCACTGAAATCTTTTACTTTTAAGCCCATACCCATTCCTGGCCTTGCACAAATACCGATTTTGGGCCAAATTCTCTTTCAACACAACATACTAGTTTATATTACTTTTTTAAGTTTGCCTTTACTCAATTTCTATCTTTTTCGTACTCGGTATGGATTATCTATTCAAGCCTGTGGTGAACACCCAAAAGCTGCTGACACTATTGGTATCAAGGTTTCTGAATTACAAAGCAGATGTCTCCTGTTCGGTGGTGCCATGGCAGGTATGGCTGGCGCTTATCTATCCTTAGCTCATGTGCCTTATTTCAATCCAGACATGACTGCTGGCCGTGGTTTCATTGGGTTAGCGATTGTGATTTTTGGTGGCTGGAATCCTGTTAAAGCTGGTGGAGCCGCTTTGGTTTTTGGTTTTGGTAGTGCTTTATCGGATAGGTTACAAGCTCGGATGCTTGGTGTATCTCACCAGTTTTTACAGTTGCTTCCTTATGTACTGACCTTGCTGGTATTAGCAGGTTTTCTCGGTCGAACCCGTGCACCATCTGCCTTGGCTGTTCCTTTTCGTCGAGAGTAGGCATTTAATCGTATAATAACAACGTTAGGGTATTTGGAATTGTTACTGATTTATTTCCAAATTGGGAAATAATCCTGAACGTGTTAAAACTATTGATATTGTTGGCAGAATGATTTTTTGTCCATTTTTCTGATAATATCAGTTTTTGTTTACAGCTAGATAAATTTTAAAGAAGACTAGAATGCTAATGCTCCTGCTTAATTTGTAAGATATAAACACCTTCTGTTATTTCCCAAAGAGTCAAGGTATAATTGATAATGAACATGAAGGATAAACAATGCTGGTTAGTGATAAGATGGTTGTTGGCATTCATTATACGTTAACAGATACAGATGGAAATGTACTAGATGGTTCGAATCAATCGGAGCCTTTGGTCTATTTGCATGGAGCTGGTAATATTGTTGTAGGACTAGAGAAAGCTTTGATGGGCAAATCGGTTGGGGACCAAGTTACGGTACGAGTTGAGCCAGAAGAAGGTTATGGAACGATAGATGGTAAACTTATAAAAACAGTTGATCGGTCGGTTTTCAGAGGCGTTGAGGATATTCAGGTTGGCATGTCATTCCAAGCGCAAACTGCGGATGGTTCAGTTGAACCAATCAAAATTACAGCTGTAGAAGGTGATCAAATTACGATTGATAGTAACCATCCTTTGGCAGGTATTGTCTTGAATTTTGAGGTTGAAGTTATAAGTATACGTGAAGCAACTAGCATCGAAATTGACCACCGGCACGCTCACTAAATATCGGTTATAAATGACGAAGCGATTCAAATTTTGAAAGAGTCTTTAATCAAAAGTCAGTTTAGGCTAAAAAAAACCTCCACCAATAAACAAACGGACAGAACCAAAAACAACAGCGGTACTGCAAGCCACTAGACCGATGATGGGGCTTGTTCTTTGTCTATTTTCCGAACCTAAATAAGCTAAAATACTGACAATGAAACCAACCACTGCAAACGGTATAATTATCCAATTTAACCAACCGAAACATGGAATAAAAGCTACCAACATTCCTATTATTGATAGAAGGCCCCAAGCTAAACTAACTACTCTTAACACAATCTTTTTCTACACTTGATATTTTGTGAGGGCTTTTCTGCTAACACTCCCAATAAAGGCAACTCCGTTAATTATGAATGATAACCATAACCAAATTCCAATAGGATTGGATATTTGAGCTGTTGGGAGATTTCCAGACGACAAAGCATAAAAACTAGTTGTAATACCACAAGCGATACACCGTTGTCCCGTTTCCGTGAATTGAGCACAAACTGGTATAAATAATCGTTGTTGAGTCAGAAAAAATGGGGTGACTAAAGCCACAATTATTAGCATTGAGATGGTAGCCCATACTATCCACAAAGCTTTTTTTAGGTCGGAGACCATTCAAAAATTACCCCAATGCTGCCGGATCGATCCTGGTTTAATTGTTGGTAAACTTGGCTGGCGTGACTGGGTTGATAACGATGTGTGACCAAGTCAGCGACTTTCATCTGCTGGCGTTTTAGGTAATGCAAGAATAATCTTTGTTGACGAATTGATGTCCAGTAGGAATGTTTGGGTGGTAAGGATTCGTTATGAGTACCAATTAAGCGAATTTGTCTGGTTAGGAGATCAGGAGTTAAGTGTTGCTTAGATGGATGCGGGCTATCGCCCAACAACATCACAGTACCGTATTGCTTGGCTAATGGTAAAGCCAAGGGTAAAACAGAAAAGTGTCCGGTTGCATCGTAGACGGTATCGGCTAAATGTCCATGGGTGTATTCCAAAACGAAGTCTTTTGCCTCTGCTGCACTGCCTTTGAATCCGGCCGTAGCACCATGAGCCACAGCTAAGTCAAGTCGAGCGGATATTTGGTCAATCACTAAAATTTCGCTTAATCCTAATAACCGCAAATACTGGGTTACTAATTGGCCAATCGGACCTAATCCAATTACTACTGCAGTATCGCCCATTGTATGTTCAGCTTGTCGAACAGCCGTTTGTGTGATGGTCGCTAGTTTGCTCCAGGCTGCATCTTCATCATTGACTTCTATAGGTACTTTTACCACTTGATCGGACGGAATAGGTAAGTTAGCGTATTGTCGATGAGAAGTTGTGTGGAAGATCCTTTCACCAATGTTAATACCTTCTACTTCCGTTCCTACTTTTATTACCTCTCCCACACAGCTATAACCCGGGAAAAACGGGTGTTTGACCCAGCCATGCCAATGACTACCTGGTTCAGAATCGGCTCTGTAACATGCTAATTCTGTTCCCATACTCATTAAAGTTACACGGGTTTGTATCATAAATTCGTTTGGGCCCGGTTCGTCAGGCAAATCAACTTCAATCAATTCTGCTTGTTCCGCCGCTGTAAAAATGATGGTTTTGGATTTCAAGATTATTCCTTTTTCAATCAAGAGTTGAAAATATAAATCCTCAGTCATATCAATCAACTGGGATATCCATCAGTCAGACTTTATTCAGTTTTAAATAATACAACCAAAAAGTTAGTTAGTGAATTTCCCCAGAAAGATAGAAATACCTTTTAAATTGTTGATTCAGATCATGGTAATTGCAGTAATTTGGTTATTTGAAATGTGGTTTGCGGGATATATGTGGTCAGTCTAAACTGCTCGGATTTGTGATAACTCAGTCTGTTTTTGGCATAAGCCTGCATAAATGCCATCTATTGCTAGCAATTCATCGTGCGTACCGAACTCCTCAATTTTACCGTGATCTAAAATCAATAAACGGTCTGAGTACTTCAAGGTGGATAAGCGGTGGGCAATAGCAAAAACAGTTCTGCCTTGAATTAAACGTTCCAAAGCTTCTTGTATTTTAGACTCGGTTTCTGTATCAACCGAAGAAGTTGCCTCATCCAAAATCAATACACTTGGATTCTTTAAAATTGCGCGGGCGATCGAAATACGCTGACGCTCACCGCCAGACACACGAGTCCCTCGTTCACCGACTACGGTATCATAGCCATCAGGAAATTGGACAATAAAATCGTGAGCGTTAGCAGCTTTTGCTGCCGAAATAATCTCATGAGGTAAGGCGTTCGGTCGGCTGTAACTGATATTTTCAGCAACTGATCCTTTAAACAGAAACGGCTCTTGTAAGACAACGCCAATATGACTACGCAGAGATTCGATTGAAATATCACGAATATCGCGACCATCCAGCAAGATTTGGCCACTATTGACATCATAAAATCGAGTTATCAGATTAATGAGTGTGCTCTTTCCAGCCCCACTATGCCCCGCCAAACCAATCATTTCTCCAGCCTTGACATGAAAATTTACTGTATCTAGAGCGTTCGTTTCCCCGTCGTACGAGAAGACTACATCCTTGAATTCAATCTCTCCTCTAATGTCCTTCAGATGGATAGTTTCGGTTTTATTTGCTACATCAGGTACCGTATCTAAAAGTTCGAAGACCCTCTCAGCGGAGGTGGCAGCTCGGATAAACCGCTCGTTCATGTGAGCTAATTCCCGAACTGGACCAATGAATTGCCACATGTAACTAATAAACATAGTTAACTCACCAATGGTAAATAGTTGTTGCCCAGCTTCATCAGCTGACAAAATTTGTAACCCGCCAAATAGCCAGACAAGATAGATACCTAAGGTCATTAGAAAGTGCATAGTCGGATGATAAAAGGCCCCAATTTTGCTGACGGCGAGACCACCTTCCAAAGCATGCTGACTACGCTCATCAAAACGCTCAACCTCATCGTCCTCACGACCGAAGACTTTGACTACTCGAACACCGGGAATGGTACTAGCCAATATGCTACTGATTTTTTCAATTCGTCGCCAGACAATACGGTGAAAACGACCGTATATTTTGCCTATGAAGATGGTCAAGGCAACCAATAGCGGAATCGTCCACATGGATAAGACAGCTAGTCGCCAATTTTGCCAAAGCACAATGCAAGCCATTCCGATGACCATAATGCCAGAACGTATCATCGATTGTAAACCTTGCGTGACGAAATCTTGTAGACGATCCACGTCATGGGTCATACGAGACATGATATGACCGGTGTCCTTTTTGTGGTAGTAATCTATAGATAAAGTATTAAGGTGTCGGTAAGTTTGCGTTCGCAGATCGTGGGTAATATGTTGACCCGCCCAGGACATAATATAGCTTCGTAAAGCTCCAAAAACACTGGTTATAATAGTAATACCAAACATCACACCAACCCAAAATAGTAGCTCAGAGGTAAATTTATCCGGGACTGCCTGCTTGTTGGCAATCAGGGTAGTTGCTGGTACCAATACCATATCCATTAAATTTTTATTGATCAATGGTGGTAGTAAACCCATGGTAGTAAGCACCACCATCATAGCAAAACCAATGGTTAGTGGTTTCCAGTGAGGAATGGCATATTTCAATAAACGTGTCAGCACTTTGCCTTTGTCGATGCAAGCTGTACAAATCTCCGACCAATGGGGAATGGCTTGACCACACTGATCACAACGGCTTTTTCGCTTTTTGTCTGCTGGTCGTACATCTGCTTTTTTAATTTGGCCGTTTTTCAATTGGATGAGTTCCTCAATTTTAAACTTGGCTTCATTAAATTTATCTACCTGTCGCTTGGAGAAACGAGCCAACTCAAAGCCTCGGTCGGCAGTACGAACTTTCAGAATATTGGAGCCATGGAGCTTTAAAATCTCAACTTTTTCTATTTGATTCAGTTTGACTTGCTTAATTTCGTAATCTGGAATACCATTCTGTTGAGCTGATAGAAGACTTTCTTTAGAAACCAACAGCCAATCTTGGCCATAATTGCCACTAAAGTGTAGATCAGTAGCTAAAGCTATTTCCAATAGGGAACTATGAAATTCAGGTTGGACTAGGGACTGAATTTGTTCAGGGACGTCTTCAATCAGTAGCTGTTTGTTATTTGCGAAGGTGTTGGCAGACTCCGAACGATCTTGGTCTTTTTTTGAAGAACGCTCGTTATTTGACTGACTCATACTATGTAGTGATGACCTCGTCTTTCAAACTAGTACTCGTTTGGTAGGACAAAATATTGCTGGTCTGTTTGTCCTATTTTTCTTTAGACGAACTAAAAAAGATTAAGTTGATCCTAACAGCGTATCAAATCAATTACCTAATTGACAGGAAAAATAGAGCAAGTTATAATCGATTTTTCATGCAGTACAAAGGCCTAACCCTCGATTCTTTTCAAGCAGAAGCCATTCGTGCCATTGATCAACAGCACTCAGTTGTTGTTACAGCACCAACTGGAGCTGGAAAAACAATTATCGCTGAATATGCTGTTGAACAGTGCATTCAAAATCAACAACGGATCATCTACACTGCACCAATTAAAGCACTCAGCAATCAAAAGTACCGAGATTTTTTAAGCCTGTATGGCGAGCAAGTCGGCATCTTAACTGGTGATGTGGTAATTAACCAATTCGCTCCGGTTCTGATAATGACGACAGAAATCTTTCGTAACACAATATTTGACAATATTTCACGACTTAGTGATGTTTCTTATGTGGTATTTGATGAAGTTCATTTTATCAATGATAGTGCTCGTGGAACAGTCTGGGAAGAAAGCCTGATTTTTGCCCCACAGCATATTAAGTTTATTTGTCTCAGTGCTACAATTTCCAATATCGACCAATTTTCGGGTTGGATGAATGAAATTCGGGAAATCCCTATCACTGTCGTTGAAGAAATCCAGCGACCAGTTCCCCTTGAGCATTCACTATATATCGAAAGACATGGTCTCGGCAACATCAGTGATTTAGAAAAATCCTATTTTAATGACAAAAACTTTGACAAATCGGACTTAAGAAGATATCACTCCGACTCTACTACCACCAATCAGTTGATTCAATATGTTGCCGAGCAAGGTCAATTGCCTTGTCTTTACTTCTGTTTTAGTCGAAAACGATGTGAAGCTAATGCTCAGCAATATGCTTCAGG
>CAYVHK010000108.1:0-4868 GCA_964451145.1 uncultured bacterium
GTATGAGGCAAACACGGGGTTTTGTCTGGAGTTTTAGCCGCAACGGTTTCTGGAACAACATATCTACCCCGGTTTGTAATAATAATTTAGCAACTAACTGTGTCTTTGTTGAATCACTATCGTGAACCACATCAATTTCTACCTATTCTGGGCAGAAATTAAACATTCGCAAGTTCGCTACACCACGATTACCAGTTACCACCAGAACTAGTCTAGTTTTTCACATTTTCACTTAAAAAAGAGTGGACACGAATTAAAAAGTCAGTTAATGTCGTGGCTTTCCCATTTTATGGTTAGACTCAGCATACGGCGGACAATTCAACAAAATTCAGTTTTTTTAGTTTTGAACTTTAAGAAATACAGTGTATATTTTGTTATGTGGTTTTAAGTTATACATATTTCCAAATACTAAGTAAAAAGCGAAACAAGCAAAACTAGCATGCTAGATTGTTTATTCTAAACATTTTATAGGAAGATACAGTCAATATTCCGATTGGTTTACAATATCTAGGTTCTTTCAGCAAAAATTAGAAACAGATCGACTAGTTAGACGTATGTATATTTGACGTTATTTGGTTTACCGATTCGGTTTTGTTTCCTAAGTTTAAGTTAGTGGACAAATCGCTATTTGTTTGTATCTTTCCCACTGAGATTATTACATCAGGAAGGGATAATAAATTTTAAAAGCCAAAACTCAACCCAAACGGACGTTTAAGAAAACTGCAGGAGTGAGACATGACGTTTGAAGGCCAAAATATAATTAACACGAACCAACAAAACTGTTTTCAAGTCACCTTGGGCTTTGTTTTACTAATTCTGAGCACTTTCTCTGTGTTAGTAGGTTGTGGTGGAAAAATGGGCAAAATTCGCCTTGAACATGTTGAAGCTGCAATCACTCAATCTGAAGCTGCATTAGATCAAGCCTATTTGACAAATTCCAAAGTCCATGCCCCCCATTTGTTATCAAAAGCTGAACAGCAGATAGAATCAGCCCAAAAAGCCAAAAACGAAAAGCAGGGCTTAATTGCTCTCCAACAAGCTTATCAAGCATCAGTTAATGCTCAGGTCGCAGCTCAAGAATCAACAGCCGTTTCGAGGGAAAAAGAACTCAATACACTCATAGACCAAAAGTCAGATGAGCTCAAAAATGTAAGAAGTGAGATACGAAACACACTTGTCGAATTGAAACAAATCAGATCAGAGATGAAATCAACTAATCAACAGAAAGATGAACACATCAAGAAATTAAATCGTACAATTCAAAAAAAGTCAGACAAAATAGAACAAAGTCAATTAGAAATTGTGGAGGCTCAAAAAAAGCAGAGTCAGTTACGAGACCAGTACAACGAAATTCAGTCGGAATATCATAAAGCAAAGATTGAAATTTCAAGATACCAAAGCGAAATGAATCAGTATCAAGAACAGTTGAAAAGAGCGGAAGCCGAAGTGCAATCTGCACGTCAAGTTTCGGAGGAAGCGAAAAACAGGGCGATTACACAAGGCGAAAAATACTCAAGACAGATAGAAAACTTAAGCCAAAGTCGAGGTGTTTTAGCAGATCATGATTTAGTAATAAATCAGAAGATTCAAGAAGCTCGTGCTTTTGTCCAACGTCGTCAAATCAAGCACTTTAAACGAACTGGTAGAACATCATTAAATCAGAGTCAAATGGCGGATGCACAGCGTATCCTAGAATTGTGGAATCAAGGCTGGTGGAACAAAAAACTAGAATCTCACTTTGGTTATTATAGCCCAACAGTACAAATTGAACAGACAATCATACGAACAAACGGAGAAGTACATAACTCTCTCAATTACCAGCAAATGAAAGTTATTATTCGTCAAATGGCTGAGAAAAATTGGACTCAACAGACTTCGGTGGAGAAACCAAAAATTGCTGCCGAAGGCAATAGTCTAGTTGCTAATTATCGGTTGAATAAAATTTCTGTTCATCGACAAACGCAACCGATCTTGTATGACATTTGGGAACGAGAAGTTTGGTTGGAAGAGAAAAATAGCCAATGGCATATTCATCGAGAAACATGGCGGATTTACAAAGATGTACCAAAGTACTAAACAACAGCAGAGGTGGGCAATGAATAATCAAAAACAAAACAGTCAGTATAGCAATTCGCCACTTGATGCCGTTACTCGAATTGTCAAAAAACGTCAGGTGATTATTGCCGCTGGAATGGCTTTTGGTATTATTTTTATTGGTTTAATTGTAGCGACCTTTGTTAGTGAAGGCGAAACTATTGAGCAATTTGCCAAACGGTATCAGGAAGTGGTTGAGTCCAAAAATGAACAACAGTTGCAAAAATTGTGGGATCCGATTACTTTTCGGAACAATGAAGAAGCAAAACAGCAATATCGGGAGGCAATCAAACGAACTCGCCCTTACGATAAAATTTCAGTCCAGACCAAGAAAATTTCCCATCGGATAGACCCACGTAACAAAAAGCTATATCATATCGGATCATTACCAATTGAATTGTTTAAGGACGATCAACTATTGATGCGAACTTATCGTGATTTAGTCATCACTCAAAAAGGATTGCGAAAGCGATGGTATTTGGTGCGTGATTCGGAGTTGAGAGATCAGCAAGAATTCCCAAAAAACACCCAAGAGATGTTGGCAAAACAAACCAATGTATCGGCAACAGATACTAACTCAGTAATAGTACAAGAGGCAGCCTCTGGTCTATCGGGCAAGTCGCCGGTGGATACACAACTCAAAATTAGACAGGTGCTAGGTGTTTGGCAGAAATCTTGGCAAAATAAAGATGTTCAAACTTATATGGATCAGTATGCAGATGAAGCTATGATCACAAGAGTAACTGTCATAAATGGAAAAGAAGATGCAGAACAAAAACGAATTCTGGATAAAAAACAGTTGCGTCAAGGAATGGAACGACTTAACAAAAGGTATAGCAAAATTGAGGTTTTGATTTCTAATCTACAAATCAACGGTGATACAGCAGTAGCGGATGTCGGTTTTTTGCAGACTTACAAGGCCTATACTCCAGCTTCCGGAAACAGGCCGGCTTATCGTGATTTTGGTACTAAAACTTTAATTTTAGCCATTGATGCCGTGGATGGGATGTGGAAAATCTATAAAGAGAGTTGGAAAAACTACAAAGACGTACCTGATTACCCCAAGTTATAAACCTACATTCCACCTCTATTTACTACCAACGTTAATCTAGTCTAATATGTCTGATCCTATTTCCTGTATTTTAAATTGGCAACCTTCTAACGTTCATGGCTGGGGAGTCTATGGTTTGAATTTGGCACTTAACTGGCTCCGAGAAGGACGATTATTACCAGTTTTTTCCCAAGCCTTTCAAATGGAACTTATTCGCTTAGATCCTATCCGCCGCAATATTTTTTCTTCCTTACATCAAGCAACGATTGAACTGGAACGACAATTGATGCAACAACCCGCCGGTCAAAGTTTACACCTAGACTTACCTGTGATTCATGCCTTAGCCAATGGTTTGAAAGCAAATTTATCCTTCAACCGGCAAATGTTGATTAGCTCTTGTTTAATGGGTGTCATTTTTTTTGAGGATACTAATCTTACATCAGAAGCAATAGAACGAGCTAAGTTATATCGTCTAATTGTAGCTGGTTCAACTTGGAATCAGAAGGTACTGGAAGCCAACGGTTGCTCAAACGTTATGACAATTATGCAGGGAGTTGATCATACCGTATTTCATGAAAAGAACAAAATCTCATGGATGCCAGATCGGTTTTTAATTTTTTCAGGTGGTAAATTGGAGTTTCGAAAGGGACAAGATCTGGTGGTAAAAGCAGTTAGTCGATTTATTGAAACACATCCCGATACGGTCTTGGTAACTGCTTGGCATAGCCCTTGGCAAAATTTGGCCGAAGAACTGAACCAGTCCGGCATTGCTCAGCCAGTTGTTTATGACCAAAATGGGCGAGTTGACGTGTCTGCTTGGTTAATTCAAAATGGTATTCCTCCTCAGAACTTTCTCGACCTTGGCTTAGTTTCGAACAACCAGATTGCCAACACGATTCGCCAAATGGATTTGGCATTGTTTCCCAATCGAGGCGAAGGAGGAACCAATTTGGTCGCAATGGAGTGCATGGCATGTGGTGTGCCGGTTATTTTATCTGTTAATACGGGCCATCTTGACTTGATTAAAGACGACAACTGCTTATCCTTAAAGGACCAAAGATCCGTTACTAATTCGGAAGTCGGTACAGATGGATGGGGAGAAAGTCAGATCGATGAAATTGTGGATCGCTTAGTATTTGCTTACGATAATCGAGATTATTTGACAAAAGTTGGCAACCGAGGAGCTAAATTTATGCGACAATATAGTTGGATGCAACAATCATCTAGATTAGGAGATGTGATACTAGAACTTATCGAGCAGTAAGAATATTACCTAAATAATTACGATACCGTTTTGCTTATCTACTAATTGAATATTTCCGATACGTACGTAACATTTTTGTACTTACGTTTGCCCTTAAAGAAAGCCAAATCTGTCGATTGATACGATAGATAAAGAAACCTTTTCCAATCCCACCATTGTTTTTCCCTCGATCCTTTCTTTTTTTCCGGCTTGGATTGGTATTTTACCTTTTAAATGCTGAGTAATCATTGGCTCTATTTTTACACTTTTCTCTTTCAAGAAATTGGTTAACCGATTTTTGTTTAGTTTCGAGTGAAACCAGGTAAAAATGAAATAAGAAAATACATATGTTGGCTATAGGAGAAGCTAAAAAATCCTAAATGATTGATAATTCTTGCTCGTAGTATTTCGATTAAATTTATTATTTAGTTCTTTATAAGATAAATGGGATAATTTTTGGAATTTATAACGGAAAGCAAT
>CAYVHK010000108.1:4968-15673 GCA_964451145.1 uncultured bacterium
TATTCGTATTTTTCGTTTTGTGTGGATTGGCTATCTTGCCGTTTTTTTTTCTATTATGATACAATTGAAGTGAGTTTTGACGACAGGAGAATTGAATGGCAGAAATTAATGGATTTGATTTACAGGAACAATTTCCCGATTATTGGCTGCTAATATGGATTAAGAAACGGGATGAAAATGGCGCTGCTCTTGATGGTTCTCTGTTAGCTAAATCCCGTTCTCGTGATCGTGTTGAAATGGCTATGCAACAGGCCCAAGAATTAGCTCCTGATCTTGATTTTCAACTGCTATTCACTGGTAAAAATAATCAAGTTCAAGAGACAAAATTTGTAAAAGCCGATAACCTATTGAAACAGATCGACTTGGATATCGAAAAAAAACAGGCTATTAATGATGCAGCCAATGCGATTTCCAATATCAATCTTTCTGAAAATTTATCGAGTAACACAATCTATCAAAATAAAGGAGATAACCCTTACTCCAATATTAAAAAGTAGAACTCAATTCCTCTCCATGTTATATATTCATCAATCGTCCATACGTTTTTTATTTCTGGTCGGTCTATGCCGATTTTGTAACAGTTTATTACTGCTATTGTTAGCCTTTTTCTCAATGGTTAATGGTGCTAGTGGTGCAAATCCAAAAATTGATTTCGAGACACAAAAGAGACAACAAGAATTTAAACAAAAAGCGACTGCTAAAATTCGAGGACAAGTACTCTGGCCCCACAATGACCTGACACATACTACGGTCCAATTATATACAGACGAACAGTTGAAAGTAACCTATGCTAGCGTTGTTCAGCTCAAAAACGGTTTCTTTGAAGTGCTTGTGGAAACTGGTAATTACTATGTGGCTGCTTTTGTCGACGTTAACCAAACCGCTGTTTTTGATTTCGGTGATGGCATGGGGATTTATGGAGTAAACGATTGGGCTGATTTAGAGCAAGAAAAGCGTTCCGTAAAAATACATAGTGGCCAGACGGTGGATAATATTAGGATTGAGATCACCGCTCGATTGGCGGACCTAAATGGTAAACAGGAAATGGTACCAGTTGATACTTACCGCCCCTCGAAATCGCAAATGTTCCAATCCCAACTGGAGTTAATTTCTTCTGGTGTTTCAGGTCAACTGAGTTGGGGGAAAGGTCTGCCTCAGATTTTATTCGAGAATGCGCTAGTAATGGCCTACACTGATGCTAGCTGGAACTACAAAGTTGCACAAGCCAAAGTAGACAACGACGGCCAATTCAAACTCAATATTCAAAGAGGAAAATATTATTTGATGGCTATAATCGACAAAAATGAAAACAATCGTTTTGATATTGGTGACTATGTGGGAGCATTTGGGATTCACAATTTACGTTTGGATCTTCCCATTCCTATTTTTGTTGGTCCTAATCAATTTGTCGAAGACATCACCATTGAAATTTCAGGCCGAAAATCCAAAAATGGGCAAGTGGTTCCGATCAAGGCTCGTCTACTATCTAGAGAATCTAATTCCGCTAGTGTTGTATCTGTCAGTGGGCGGTTAGTTGATACGGAACAAAACTTTGAGAAAGCATTGGTGTTAGCGTACGCTTCGCCAGCTTTACTAACGACAGTAGCTATTTCTAACGTTAGACAGGATGGTCACTTTTTTTTCTCTTTTCCTACTAATGGTGAATACTATCTACTAGCCAGTGTTGATGTTGACCAAGATAATAAATATAGTACTGGCGATATGATAGGTGCTTACGGCACGCTCGATTTAGTTAATTCGCCTCCCCAACCATTAATCATATCAGCTAAATCCTCTGAGTCAATAAGCGACATTCAAATTGTTCTTACTGCTACTTATGGATCTGATGGTCAACTCTTAGCAATGGACGATACACCGATCGTTCCCAAAAATTTAAAATCTATCAAGAATGGTATTGGCGGTCGTATTCTGACCGATGATATACGTTCAGCAAAACCAACTCACAATAGAGAAGCACTTATTTCTGTGGCTAAAACAGATGATTTTTCAAAATCAATTGCTATCCCCATCGATGTCGGACTAGATGGTTCTTATCAAGTACCATTAGTACCAGACGACTATTATGTAATGGTAGTAATTGATCTAAATGGAGATCGCAAAGCCGGCCTTAACGATGGTGTGGGCATTTTTGGTACTAGACGACCAGTTCGTGGTAAACCACAAAGGGTTTCTGTTTACAAAAATCAAATCACCACAAATATTGATGTTCAGATTGCTGCTACTTACACTGACAAACAGGGGAATATCACTGAGGTTGAGACAGGACATAGGCCTGAAATTCGAATACAATATGGTCAGCCAAATGATGTATATCAGATTACTCGTGGTGCTAGTTTGGTGGAGGAATGGTGGTATTGGTCTCAGGGCGTTGGGTTTAGTTTCGAATCGAATGGCCGAGGTTGGCGACTTAAGGATCAGCAAGAATTTGAACCCAAACCAACTGAAAAATTGACAGATAAATCGGAGACTATTTTAGATAAGGCAACACAACTTAAGGCTCAGCTTTTTTACAGCTACGACGATATGATTTGGGCTTATTCACCAGAAAGCCAACATCAACCCATAGAAGTTGGGGGGGGGCCGTCAGTTTCACTAACCGGTCACCTAATTTATCAGAGTCATCAAGGTGAAATCATGCTTCGAAAAAAAGAAAAAAAGCCTGCCGTCTTCTTAGATAGACGTGAGTTGGCTACTGATGCCACCATTTCACCAGTTGGAAGGCTGGTAGCCATAGCTCGCCGATTGGCTGATAGAGGGCGAATTTTTATTCGAGACATTGAATCCGGCCACGAAATCTCAGTACCATCAATTGCAATTGAGATGGGAATGCCTGCATGGAATAGAACAGGTGAATTACTAGCTTACGTCAGTACTGGAGATCTTGATCAAAACGATTCCACTGAAAATACTCGTAACATCTATAGTTATGACTTGAAGGCAAACCGAATTGATCCAATCAGTGTTGGGCTAACTGACGACACAACACCTGTCTGGTCGCCTATTGATACTCGAAAATTAGCTTTTTGTCGCTTCGAGAATAATAAACGTCAACAAATTTGGTTAATCGAGTTTGATGACTACGGTCAACCAAGCGAGAAACAATTAACCAAAACCGGAGGGCAAAGACCGGTTTGGTTACCTGATGGTTCTGGACTAGTCTATGAAAAAAACGGTCAGTTTTGGGTGGCTGAATGGCCCATGGGTTTAATCGATCAAGTAGAATTTAATCCCTTAAAAATCAATGGACAAAGCGTTTTTGGCTATTCCCCTAGTCTAGCACCAAGACTTTAGTTTACGTGCAATTTCCCTTGCGTATTGTGAATATTATTTGATACCATTGCCCATTGTTAGGCATCGTAGTCATTAAAGGGAATTACATAAAATTTAGAATACCGACGGTCGGTTGACAATAGTAGTAGAAGAAAGGAGATTGAAATCATGACTTATGTCATTTGTGAACCCTGCGTGGATGTAAAGGATACGGCTTGTGTTGATGTGTGTCCAGTTGACTGTATCCATCCCACCAACGATTTCCCTGAGTTATTCGATGTTGAGAAACAACTCTATATTGATCCGGAAGAATGTATTGACTGTGGTGTTTGCGAACCTGAGTGTCCAGTTGAAGCCATTTTCGCTGAAGATGATGTACCGGACGAATGGGAACAGTACACACCACTGAATGCCAAATTTTTCCAATAAACAATCGAATAATCGGTTAGCTCAGAATAATCGGGCTTAGAAGCCAATGGGGCTAGCCGATTTTTTATGCCTGAAATTAGACATATTCTCAAACTGAGTCATTCAATAAACGACGGACGAGATAGCAGTTGGGTGTTCGGGAATTGCTGTTTTTGTAGTCTTTTGTGTTAAGAATAGTACTTAGTTGTTTCGACTCATTCCAGTACTTGCTATAAGGTAGTGCTTGGTATCTTTTTTTTGAATTGATAAAAGTTTTCTTGCAACAAACAATCTCTGAACTATTATGACCATTGTTAATTGGATATCCCCAAACTCGGCAGATAATCGGCCGATGGTCGTAAACAGCACATACTCCGCCAACTAACATTGGACATTCTCCCCCTATCTGTCCCTTGATGGCTTTAGCAACTTCAACGCCAGTGGACAAGATTATTTTCTCGGAATACCCTTCTTGTTCCACTGTATTGATAGAACATTCGGCCTTCTTCAGGATGAATTTTCGAAGTTGAGCTGGTAGTTTTTTCAAGCCAATAGCCAAGTGTTGTGCTTCAGCTAAACTAATTGCCATTGTAGCTGTATTTCGACAACATTCAAAACAGTCCATTGGGCATGGGGGACCACCAGCTTGCTGACTCAAAGCCTGAATTCCGTCATCAATATCTTTTATGAGGTTCAAATAGGAAATCATTGTCCCGATTATTTAGTTTAAGGCATTAAAATATCAAGTTCGTGAATAGCAACTTGACAGGCTACAATTTTAGCCCCATTTTGTAAAACCAACTTAATTTCAGCTCCGCTAACCCAATCAATTTGTCCTTGAAAAACCTCGCCTTCTCTTAAAATAATTTTAATAGGGATAACCCCTCGACGAGCTTCTTGTAAGTCTTTAGGATCGAAGGGAATGATATCCTCCAATTCACCGTCGGGAATAGCAACGGGATTGCTCTGAAGCTCCACCTCGAACGCTCGTAGTTTTCCAAGCAGCTGCGCATCTTCGGCTTTGTAATAGTATTTGATCTCCTGCTTGGAATATTCTTGACGTGCTCCATTGACGTCTAAAACAAATACTGATTCCACGTCTTTTGGATTTCGGGTGAAATTCAAAATAGTAGCACCGAATAGCTCTTGTTGGTACGTAGCAAAAAACATCGGGACTTCATAACGAATTTGTTTTTCAATATAAAGGGTGCCAAAGTCGTTCTTCCTACGATCGGAGCTAGAATCATCATCATCATCATCAATCCACTGCTGGAAGATATTAGTACTGACATTCTGCTGATTTAAGACACTTTCTCGTGGAATCAAATTTTTACCCTGACTAAGCCAACGTTTTTCTATTGCTGTCAGTAGTAATTCAATATCGTGGCCAACTAATCCTTTTTTTCCTTCCTTGACTGTAAAACGTACCCTTTGACCGACTCGTGGTTGGTCATAAGGTCCAGTGACAGAAGAGCTATGCATGAAGACATCAGCTCCCCCTCCTTCTTGTGCGATAAATCCGTACCCTTTTTCTTCGTTATAGTATTTAATAACTCCTTTAGACACGATTCTCCTCCTGATCTATTCGAGCTATTGCGGCTTGAAAGTCAGCCACTCCGGGCTCTTCCAATGAAATATTATTGCTATTCATTTGATCCTGTTTCGTTGAACGGGATTTCAATTCATAATTCTGTTGCCAATTGGGCATTAATCCTGAAATCATTTCTGATTCATTCTCTATTTCCTCGTTTTTCCAATTTTCGACTTGTTTGACAATAGACTTGCTTGATCTGACCATCTCGATCCATTGTGGTGGTCCTTGTTCATGACACATCATTAGTTCACACCGATTTCCCCAAACAGAGATACAGGTCTCCCACCATTTTTGATAATATTCTACATCTGATCGATGAGGACCAACTAAATCGCACTCGGTAATCCATAGCGGATTGCCTCCTTGCCAACTCTCAACAGCTTCCACATAATTGATCTGCGATCCACTTTCTTGGTAATTAAACCAAATGGATTCAAGTTTATCGTACTTTTTATCTTCTGGTGGCCAGTATAAATTGAGTCCAATCGCATCTAGAGAAAAACGAAATCCACTGCGATATATTGAACGACCAACATCTACTTGTTGTTCATCTGGGACAACAAAACGTCGAGTCGGCAACGCCAAATTTAAAACTCGGTTATAGCTACCAAACAAGACTGACCAAAAAAGACGCCAGCGAAACCGTTGCAATAATGGTTGCCAGAAAGTATTACCATAAACCAACGAAGTATTGAATATGGTTAGACTGTTTATAATATCTTGCCATTCAATCCGATTACGGTGAGTACCAATCAGGTCGCTACCAAGACAAAGGTATTCTGGTTGGTAATCCTTAGCTAGGCTTTCCAATTCCAGTCTAATCCGTCCCATTAGAAGCCCCCAAGAATTCATTTTCACTGTACCAATCCATCCTTGCCAATTAGAAGGCATTTTACCACTTGAGTCTCGTGGAACAAAATGCGGTTTGACCATCAATTCAAACCCATAGTCTCGAATAGCTGAAATAGTATCTCGAATAGGTAGGTAGATTTCGACTAATCTTGCACGATCGTCCCTATCCAATAAGTATTGGGGAACTATAGCAATAGTGGTTACACCTATCTCTTTCAGTTGTGGTAAAATTTCAGGGAAGTGGGCATAGTGATAGTCACTCCAAATTGTGTAACCCAATTTCATAATGCTAACTCCTTAGATTCACGATTTTGTAGTGATTCGACAATTTGTTCTAGATTTAGTCCTCTTGACCCTTTAATCAAAAGCGCATCACCATCCGATAGATATTGGTCTAGTACTACTATCGCCTCCTTCGCCGATCCACAAGAGATAATTTGCGGAACACGATTTTTGGCTCCTTTCGCCATTTGTCGACTTAGTTGACCAATCGTAATCAGCAAGTCAAAAACAATAGGTATATTTTCACCTACTCGAAAATGCCAATTATCGGATTGAATCCCAAGTTCGAGCATATCACCTAAAACAATAATTTTTTTCCCCACACTGGGTAGGCTAGCAAAAAATGCCAAAGCACTTTGCATCGAATCTGGGTTCGCGTTGTAAGTATCATTGATAACACTATAGCCATTGATGGTAATCGGTTGCAATCGCATTTCAACGGCTTGGAAAGTTTCTAATCCTATCTTAGTTTGCTCTATTGTTAAACCAGCCCACCAACCAACTGCTGCTGCTGCCAAAGCATTCGACACGTTATGACGACCAACACAAGATAAGTTGATTGGAATAGATTGACCTAACTGATTAATCACCAATTGAAATGAGGCTAACCCGTTCGAATCTAAGCGAATATCTTGAGCAACGACATCTCCATTTGTACCAAAGTTGATTCGGTTAGTGGTCAAATTAGTTTGAACATTCGTTAATTTTTCGTCTTCACTGTTGAGAATAGCCACTTCGACGTTTTTTAACAAAGAGCATTTCTCTCGGGCAACACCGTCAAGGTCCCCTAAAAACTCGATATGACTAAAACCAATATTAGTAATCAATCCTACGGTTGGTTGTACAATCTCAGCCAATCGAGTAATTTCTCCTGGTCGATTTGTTCCCAATTCAAATACTGCTATGTCAATTTGCTCGATCGGTAATTCTAACAGACATTTGGGTAAACCAATCAAATTATTGTAATTTCCCTTTGACTTAAAAAGGCGAAATTTTACTGATAATACTGACGCAATCATCTCCTTGGTAGTTGTTTTTCCATTACTACCGGTTACCGCTACGACAGGACCGTCAAATTTTTTCCGATATGCTCTGGCCAAATCGCCGTAAGCTTTTAGTGTATCGGGAACTTGAATAACTAATGGGGTTTTTAGCCCTTCTAATGATATATGTGGCCGAGAAATAATAATTCCCATTGCTCCATTAGACAGAGCTTGAGATAAAAAATGGTGGCCATCAAACCGTTCACCGATCAAAGCCATGAACAAATCATCAACAACCAAATTTCGGCTATCAGTTGAAATTCGGTTAACGATTTGTTGAGGGCAACCTCTTATCAACCGACCATGAGTAATACTAATAATTTCGTTAACCGAGAATAACACAGAAGTAATTAAAATTGACTGGTATTTCGTTGAGTGGGACAACGTTGAACTTAATCATCTGCCCCAATGTAGGTTGTGATCAAATTAGGTTGTTCCCGCAATTGTTTTAGGTAGCGAGCCAACTCTTGGTTACGAGGTTCAAGTTTATAGGCACGCTCTAAGTTCTGTACTGCTATGTCTCGCAAACCAACTTTCATCCATAACGAACCTAAATTTTGAAAAGCCGGAGCATACGCATCCTTAATGTCAATAGCTGCCATGAAACTATCACGGGCTTTCATTAGATATTCTTTAGTGGTTCCAACTAAAATATGCACATCTGCACCTTCTCTCCACGGTGTTGTGTATACCTGGCTACCGTCGCGCTGTGCCTTTTCTGCGACTTCGCGTACACATTCCTTATCATCGACTGTTAATCGAATATAACCAGAAGAAATTAATTTAAGAGCCGTTTCAAGCTCCCGTATAACCTCAACTGACGTACTCCTACTTAGGTTGCTTTCCCATGAAGGCCAGTTTGGTCCTGCCTGATCCAACGCGTATTCATAATAGACATAACCCAGATCATTACGTACTTCGGCATTATCTGGCCGCATTTTAAGTGCTGCTTCGTAAATGGTAATAGCTTGAGTATAATTTTTCATTGTACTTGCTCGTTTACCTTGAGTTCTTAGGTCTCGAAATTCCTCACTATCCATATTTAAAGCACTTCTGGGTTGATGTTCGTCAGACATATATAGTTTAATCATCAACGGTACCGCAATAACAAGCGTAACAATCAAACCAATAATTAGGGGGCGTTTTGAAGTCATGGTTGAGTATCCTCAAAAAATTTAATATAGCTATCGAATCACCAGATTGCGGATGATACCAGTTTGGCCTTTTCTTTCAAAACGAATGCTAAAAGGGTAACCTCTTGGTAGCTGATCGGCGACTAATTTTAGTTGTTCCAAGGTCCCCACATAAGCATCACCAATACGATAGATGAGGTCGCCCTTTTTTAGACCTCGCTGTGCTAATTCGCTTCTTCGGCCAATCTGTGTAACCAGAACGCCCCGGTGGCTATAGTTCTGATTCTCTTTATGATCAGGTTGTTTAATCTGCAGTTCCCATCCTTTGAGTTGATAGCTCCATTCTAGTTCGGCAACCTCAATTTTCACCTCTATGTGTTTATCCTTACGCCTTGCTTGTAAAGTAAACCATTCACCTATGTCGAGCAACCGGACTAAGCCGCGAAAAGCGTTGGTATCAACAATTTTATTCCGATTAATTGTTGTGATAATATCACCTCGTTTCAACCCAACAGTTCTGTTTTGTTTACCAACTTCTGCCACTAAAACCCCAAAGGGGTCAACTTTCAATTTATCTGCTAACTCCGGAGTCATATCTTGTGTCGTAATGCCAAGTACTGGCGTAACTACCGTACCATATTTGATTAGCTTTCTAAAAACTTTGATAGCCGTGCTAACTGGAATGGCAAACCCAACGCCTTGCGAGCCACCACTAGTCGAGTAAATAGCAGTATTAATACCTATTAGTTCACCTTCAGCATTAACTAGGGCCCCGCCACTGTTACCGGGATTAATAGAAGCGTCAGTTTGAATCAGATTCCGGTGCGATTGTTTTTCGGTTTCCAAGGAACGGTCTTTTGCACTTATAACTCCGATGGTAACAGTTGGTTTAGGGTTACCAACCGAAGTTGCAAACGGATGTCCAATGGCAATAACCCATTCACCAACAAGCGAATCGTCAGAGTTGCCGATCTGGATTGATACTAAGTCTTCAATTGGCTGTTTACTTTCTTTAATTTTTAGTAAGGCTAAGTCAGAAAAAATATCCTCTCCAATTAATTTCGCTTCGTATTGACGACCGTCGGACAAAATGACCTGAATAAGATCAGCATTTTCAATAACATGGTAATTAGTCAGAATATGTCCCTCAGTTGATAAAATTACCCCAGAACCAAGCCCTTTTCGTTCACGTTGTTGTGGAACGCGAGGGGCCTCAAAAAAGGGAGAACGCCAAAAATCCTCAAAAAAAGGGTTAACGTAAACGTGCTCAATCCGAGTTGTACTAATGTTGACGACAGCCGGGCTTGCGAGCTCAACCGCATTTACAATGGCATTTCGACGCGATTGATTAATCTCAGTTTGAGCACCAATGTACAAATAACCTTGGCACAGAAACAGCCAAATTAGATATCCAACTCTAAATTTAACCGGTATCATATTTTGAAAAAGTCAATAGTAAATATGCTAAGGCTATTTCCGCCAGATTTCTGGAGTACAGATTGCTAATATGGTATATAGTTCAAGACGGCCCATTAACATACAAAAACAAAGGACCCATTTACCTGCAGGTACTATATGGGCATAATTATCGGTCGGACCAACGCTGCCTAAACCCGGTCCAATATTCATTAAGGCAGAAGCAACAGCAGTGGAAGCACTGGCTAAATCTAAGCCGAGCCCCGCCAAAATAACCGTAGCCATAACGAATACCCCGACTCCGATAAAGAAAAACCCCAAAAGATTTGACATAACCTCTTTTGATACAATTTGGCCATTAAGCTTAATTGGTAAAACTGCATGAGGCATAATCATGTGCTTGATTTCTCGATATCCTTGCTTGATAAGAAGTAGAAATCGAACTTGTTTCATTCCTCCACCCGTTGACCCCGCACAACCACCAAAAAACATTAGAAAAACCAATAGTATTTGTCCTACGTAGGGCCAAATTTCAAAATCTGCAGTTCCATAACCTGTAGTAGTAACAATCGCCACAACCTGAAAAAGGACAAATCGTAGGGCTTTTCCAATTGACTTATATACTACATTAGATTTATGTACTAGATAGCTTTGATTATTAACGATAACCTGTCCATTTTCTATTG
>CAYVHK010000109.1:0-15672 GCA_964451145.1 uncultured bacterium
GCTTGTGTCTAGCCTTATCGGTGCAAGTTGCTTAACTTGAATTTAGAGACAGAAAGAAGTTGGAAATATTCTCTAGGACTAGTTTAACTAAAAAGAACCTGATGAAAATGCCGAAGAGGGGACTCGAACCCCTACGAGCATAGCGCTCACTAGATCCTGAATCTAGCCTGTCTACCAGTTTCAGCACTTCGGCTTAAGTCCCTAATTCTACCAATCCTCTATTTAATTGGCAACCCAAATATAGGCAATAATACTGATTGCATCCTTGACGCTTGTCAACCGTGCGTGCTACATTCAAACAGTTGGTTAAACAAATTAAATAAAGTTTCAAATCAAAGGATAAACAATGGAACAGTCGACACTACTAGCCGCACTTGATTCCGTGACGACCATTCCGGTCATCCCTTTTCGAGGTAATGAAATTGACCTTGATGGTCATCGAAAGAATGTTGCTTACCTGATGGCAAATAACTACCTTAGCAACAACCGACCTCGTGTAATCGCGATTGGCGGAACTAGTCTGCTGCACCATATGAGCCCAACAGACCAAGTAAATTTAGTTAATACCACAGGCTTACAGATGGGAACTGAGGGAATTTTGATCTCGGGTATTGTACCCAATCCAATCTCACAAGCAGAGGAATTGATTGCACAACAATCGCAATTAGATCGAGCGCCCGATGCCTATCTCCTAATGCCTTTATCAGGTATTAACAATCCAGAAGGCGTTTACCAACAATACCGTCAATTCACCCAGCGTTGTGGCGAGAAGTATGGCGCTAAGTTTCTTTACTATTTTCGCCAACCACGTGATCGAGAAGTGGTTATTCAACTAGTAAACGAATCACCCCATTGTATTGGCGTGAAAATTGGTACGGAGGAGAAAGATATAGAAGCACTGGTAAATGGTATAGGCAATAATGGCTTGGTTATTTGGGGCATTGGCGACCGATGTACCAATGCCAATCGACTTGGTACCAAAGGCCACACATCCGGTATTGCCGTAGTCTTTGCTCGTGCATCAGATGAAATTAACAATGCTCAAAGAATCGGTGATCTAGAAACATCGCAGAAAATCGAAAACAAAATCGCCGACTTGGAAGAAATTCGATTTCGTAATGGACGAATCTATAATTACTCCGCAGTAGTTGAAGCAATGATTCTGAGCGGATTTGTCGACATCGAAGGTGGAGTCGGTGGGCCATTTAATCCGCGTGTACCCTCCGAAATCGTAGACGAAATAAAAGTGGCAATTGATCATCTCCGACCTTATCATTAAACAATTTGTTAATTGACTGGAAAACTGATGCTAGGACTACTAACTACCCTACTTACTCATACTATTACCTGCTCGGCTGAAAAACAAAATTCCAACCCTAGTCAAAAAACCAACATAGTTTTTATTTTGGCTGATGACATGGGCTACGGCGACCCCGGTTGTTATAACGATCAGTCAAAAATCCCTACGCCCAATATTGATCAATTAGCCACAGAAGGAATACGATTTACTGATGCTCATTCGCCATCCGCTGTCTGTACACCAACACGATATGGTGTCTTGACTGGTCGCTACGCTTGGCGGTCTCGAATGAAAAGTGGTGTTCTTAATGGATACTCTCGTAGTTTAATTGAAGATAACCGATCAACAGTAGCTTCTTTACTCAAGGAACAAGGCTACCAGACCGGTTGTGTCGGGAAATGGCACCTTGGTTTTCAATCTTACAACTCAACTATTGAAGATGTCGAGCCAGTCGATTACAACCAACCTTTGACTCCTGGCCCCAATCAATATGGATTTGATTATTTCTGGGGGATTCCGGCCTCACTTGATATGCCACCCTACGTATACGTTGAAAATAATCAACCCATCGAATTACCGACTAATCAGATTGAGGATAGTGGCCATCGACGTCAAAACGGTAATGGATTCTGGAGAGGTGGTTCCATTGCTCCTAATTTTCAACATGTTGATGTTTTACCTGATCTTACCAAACAAGCCGTTGGTTACATCGAACAAGCGATTCTAAAAGATAACCCGTTTTTTCTCTATTTTCCACTAACTGCCCCACATACCCCTTGGATGCCAATTCCTGAATTTGAAGGCAAAAGTAGAGCTGGCTACTACGGTGATTTTACCATGCAAGTCGATTGGTCAATTGGGCAAGTAATGTCAGCTCTAGAATCGACGGGAGTGGCTGACGACACCCTGATTATCGTAACAAGTGATAATGGCTCACATTGGTATCAAAACGACATCGATAAGTTCGGTCATCGTTCTAATTATCATTGGCGTGGACAAAAAGCTGACATCTGGGAAGGAGGCCATCGAGTGCCATTTATCATCCGTTGGCCAAACCAAATTGAAGCTAAAACGGTTTGTCACCAAACTATTTGTTTGACTGACCTGTTAGCTACGGTATCCGATATTACAGCCTCACCTGTGTCCGCAGAAGATAGTGTTAGCATTCTTCCAGCTTTGAAAAATCCCAATTTAGATACTCCCATTCGTTCTAGTATAATCAACCACTCCGCTAGTGGCGTGTTTGCTATTCGACAAGGTGACTGGAAACTGATTGAAGGTCTTGGTTCTGGAGGCTTCAGTACCCCACGAACAGAAAAGACAAAGCCTAACGGACCAACCGGCCAACTCTATAATTTGGCCAAGGACCCTAGGGAAACAACAAACCAATACCTAAACCAACCGCAGATTGTGCAACAATTATTGGAGTTATTAGATACTTGCAAGCTACAAGGTTTCAATACTATCAATGACAAAGAGGGAAAGATATGATGCGGATTTCTGTTTGGGATCGTGGATTAAGCGACAATTACTTAAAATTAGTTACGCAACTTGGAGCTGATGCTATCGACTTTGGTGCCGATAATAGTTTTCCCGGGGTGCGGGAACAAGGTTATCCTGATCTCGATCATCTGTTAAAAATTAAGAAAAAGATTCACTCTTGGGGGCTGGAGATTAATCGAGTTACTTTACCCAATATCAGTGAAAAATTTATGACCGGTCAGGATGAGAGCGAAGTGGAATTGGAAAATACTACCACGGCTTTACGTGTCTTTGCCGAAGCTGGTTGTCCGATAGCTCGGCAACGTTTTGCAGGCGATACTTTTCCAAAGCTGATGACCCGATATCAGTCAATTCATCGAGGCGGTTATAAATCTCGTGGAGAAAGTCGTTACTTAACACAGGAACAGCCGATCCCACCAAAATTAGATGATCTAAACTTTTGGTGGGAGCGCTTTTGTATAGTTTATCAGAAACTCGTACCGATCGCTGAAGAAACAGGTATTCAGCTAGCAATCCACCCCAGCGATGTTCCCAATCCAGATACACCATTGGGAGGTATCGGTTTCCATCGAGTAATTGATGCTTTTCCTAGCCGAAATGTGGGTTATCTTTACTGTTGTGGAACCCGATCTGAAGCTGGTGGTTCGGCTATCGTAATGGATGAAATCAATAATTATGGTCGAAAAGGTCGAATTTTCATGGTCCATTTGCGTAACGTAAGAGGTAGTTTAGCTACTGCAGGTGGATTTGAAGAGGTGTTACTTGACGATGGAGATATGAACCTTTTCAAAATTTTGCGACAGTTAGATAAAGTTCGGTTTGACGGTTGCCTCAATGCTGATCATATTCCGACCCTCGAAGGAGATCAGCAAAATCTGAGTCATGGTTTGTCTTACTCAATTGGTTACCTAAAAGCACTTTTTGCCGCCTTAGCTGAATAAATCCAATCAGGAAAGAAAATTATGTTGACTACCAACCAAATTGAATTTTACCGCCAACAGGGTTATCTAGCTGTTGAAAATGTGATACCAACAAGTTTATTGGCCGATTTGCGTAGAGTAACAGACGAATTTGTGGATAAATCGCGCTCGGTCGCTACACATACTGAAGTGTTTGACTTGGAGCCAGACCATACAGCTGAAAGTCCGCGCGTTCGTCGAATTAAAAGTCCAGCCAATCAGCATTTAATCTATGATCAAGCCATGCGACATCCCAGTATCCTTAACCTAGTTGGGCAGTTAATTGGTAATGGAATTCGGCAAAACGGACATAAGCTAAACATGAAATATCCCAAATTTGGTAGCCCAGTTCAATGGCACCAAGACTGGGCTTTCTATCCACATACTAATGATGATCTCCTAGCGGTTGGTATCGCTTTGGATGATATGAAAATTGACAATGCCTGCATGATGGTAATTCCTGGTTCACATACTGGTCCTATCTACGATCATCATCAAGATGATGCCTTCATCGGTGCAATTACTGAACCTAATTTTACATCAAAAGGTGCGGTTCCTGTGGAAATTAACGCTGGTGGAATTTCACTACATCACGTTCGGATGTTACATGGATCAGCTTCTAATACTTCAAATAGATCGCGCCGATTATTCTTGATTCAGTATTGCGCTATTGATGCATGGCCCATTCTAGGAATTACAAAATGGGATCAATTTAACGCATGCATTTTACGAGGGCAACCAACCTACCAACCTCGTATGACTGGTGTGCCAATTCGAATACCTAGACCGTACGGGGAAAAAGACGGCTCCATTTACGAGGTTCAAAGTGTTATGGAAAAACCACTGTATCAGTAAAATAGAAAAAATCTGAATATTAAAATGTGATTTTTAAAGAGGGAAAAATGGGCTTTCAATTTAAGTCAGAGATGATTGACCAATACCTATCACAAGGATATTTAGTTTTCAGAGGAATTGTTCCGCCGGCGCTACTCGCTGACTTGCGAGTCGAAGCCAAAAAAGCTCGTCGTTTAGCTCATCGGCTAAATGGACCGCAAACCCAACGTATCCAACCTTTATCCGCTTATTCGGACGATCTCGACTTAAATCCATTCGAAGACTATACCAATTTGCCTGAGCTTAAAGAAGCAATTAAAAAATTGCTTGGCCATCCTTACACTCACGGGCACCTCGATATCATGGGACTATTGGTCGATCCTGTAGAACACCCTTGGCATATTGGATGGCATCGAGATGGTGTTGTGGAAGTTCCACCAGAAGCATATGATGATGTGATTAAACAAAAGTTGAGTGAAGTATGGCATGATTTGCACCATTATAATCAAGTCAATTGTGCTATTTATGCTGATTCATGCACTTGGTTTGTACCGGGTAGCCACTTGCGTCAGTTTGACTTGCCGGGAGAACGACAAACGACGAATCAAGCTAATTTACGAAAACCACCAGCTAATATGTCTAGCGTCGAAACCGAACGCTATTATCTAGACCATTGTCATGATTTTCCATCTGCCGTACAAATTCATTTGGGTCCAGGTGATTTTATGATTTATCGCAACTTAGGATGGCATACAGGTAATTATATAACCTATCAACCGCGCGCCACTATTCACGATGTTGTTCGTTATGAAGGAGAAACCAACTGGCGAAACTGGCAGGAAATAAATAAAGAAGCCGTTACACGTTGGAAGGAAAGACAAGGAAACGTAAAATAACGCTATTTTACTAGATGAGTAAATCAGTTCAGGGAATTAATGTGTTTGTTTATCAATAAAAAATCCCGTATATTATCTCAAAGCTTTTCTAGCCCGCTCATATTTATCCGAAGCGAACCGACTCCATTCTTTTAGCTTATTATTTCGCAAAACTATATCGGTAAATTTTTCCTCTAATTTGATGGCCTCAGATTCAGTCAATGGAACTTCGCACAGAATGGCGATCGCTTTCTCCCGTTTACTTTCATTTTTCGATTTATGAATAGCCCGCCATGTTTTGACTAATTCTTTGTGCTGATCAATTAGTAATGCTCCCATCAAGTCATTTAGTACTTTGGTGCGTGTGCTACCTTTGACGGGGTCATACTGGATAGGATTTAGATTGCTTTTGAAGGGGTTACTGACCACCGAACGGTCTCCGAGTTCGTCATAAAGGGATGGTAAAACGCTAGCTCGATTCAATCCTCCCTTGATTTTTGGACCTTCAGGATCAGTGTCTCGTAGCAACCACAATTTTTGACCTGCTTTCGACATAACATAGGTAACAAATTTTTCAGCTACATGTCGATTAGGTGCTCCTTTCAAAATAGCAATAGAATCAGGGGCAATGACCGTTGCATCTGGTGGTAAAGTGTACTGAATTTTCTTTGGATCATCTTGTTGAGCGATAGCTCCATAAGCATAGAAGTCAATTGCCATACCATAAATTACTTGACCTGATACAACGTCTTTTGGAATAGCATTGGAACCAGCAGAAAAGCCACGCACATTAGCTGCAAGCTGCGTTAGAATAGAAAAACCATCTTGCCAACCATAACCTTGCAGAATAATTTCATAGATCATATGAGCGCTGCCACTTTCTCTAGGGTCAGCTGCACCTATTCGACCTATTAGACGGGGATGAGTCAAATCTTTCCAGTTCTTAACAACAGGAAGTTTAAGTCGAGAACGTAAAACCTCATTATGCATAACACCAAAACTGGATAGAGCCGCACCATACCATCGGTTTTGGCTGTCATAAACGGGAATACCATGCATGTCTTTGGGTAATTTTGTAAGTTGCTCTTTTGGTAGTTTGTATGTTGCCAATAAACCCATTTCAGCTAATTTCATAAAAGCATCAGTACCACCACCAAATAGCAGATCGATGTTAATACCATCTTTTAACCGCTTGTATTCGGCTTCGATAAAGCGGATATCAGAAGACGTACCACCTTGGTCTAGCCATTCTATTTTTACTTGTCGACCCGTTTGTATTTCATACCACGACTCAAATCCTCGGTTAAACTCTTGCTCAATCCCCTCCCAATGTGGTGAAATAATAATTAGTTTGTCTTCAGCCGATCGGGCGACAGCAGTAAAAACAAAAAAAACTAAAAGTAAGTAGATGTTAATTTGAAAGTGTCGTATCATAAAATATCCTTCAGAGGCATCTTGACTTATAATGAGACTTTAGAAAACTACTCGACTGAAAACTATTACTACGCCAAAAAATATACCAGCAAAAATAATACAAGTGCAAAAGGATGCTGAAACCAAATTGTCCTTTAGCCCACTATTAAAATAGTTTGGTAATTGACAACATATTCTTCATAGCAATTATAGTTGCAATAAGCAGAATCGTATACCAAATGACTCGTCCCCAACCGGGGGGCCGACGCCTTTGTTTCTGTTGCATCATAATATCTGACTCTATTCAATATTATGATCTATTTCCTGATAGCAGGTGGGTTAGATTTTTTAGCATGTAAAACGGTAATACCATAACTAAACACCTCTTCTACTTCAAATTCGATACCATCGAAGTTGATTTTGACCCCTTGAGCTGGTAATTCACCCAACAGTTTGAGAATAAAGCCACCGATTGTATCACAACGATCTTTGGGAATTTGAATGTCGAGTTGTTCATTGACGATATCAATTGGAGCACGAGCATCGATTACCCAAGTTCCATTTCCGATAGCTTCAACCTGTAAGTTATGCCGCCTTTGTGTGTGAGCAATCGCACCAACAATCAACTCAATAATATCAAAAAAGCTGATGAAACCAACACAACCACCATGTTCATCGATAATAATAGCAACAGGATCTTCAGCGGTCCGCAAGTCCTCTAGTAAATCGCTGGCGAGTTTAGTTTCAGGTACGTAATAGGCAGGACGAATGAAACTAGTTAGTTCATTCTCCTCACTATGAGAGTAGAGGATATCTGTTAAACTGACAATTCCAGTCAAACGATCGATACGTTGTTCATAAACGGGTAAATGTTGATAATTGCTATTTTTCACCATAGACTTAACCTGATCAGTCGGAGTACTGATATGAACGGCCATCAGTTCAGAAAGCGGCATCATCAACTCACGAACAGTAGTGCTAGAAAGTGCAAAAATGCCTCTCAGCATCTTTGCTTCTTGATCAGGTATGCTGTTAATAGATTGAAATAGTAATTCTTTAACTTGATCTCTCGAAACTAATCCATCACCCGTTTTCTTTTTTCGGTTACCAAATAAACCACCTTTCTTGGGCTGAGATTCAACAGGTAAGCGGGTTTGATTATTGTAGCTAACCAGAGTGTTTTTGTGTCCCGCCTGTCTATCAAGATTAGTAGTAGGTGTTGACTTCAATTTCTTGATTCCTCCTATTGAATGTACATAATTATTCTAATCCACACAGTCGAACCCAGATCAGGGATTATATCACAATTGGATCAACTTTAAAATCATTGTCAAAAAACCATGTAACCTACAGTTCATTTTACTATGATCATAGAACGAAGTGGAACCGTCGTTGATTGTGGATTCGTGGTATACAATTGATAGTAGTACAAACCACTAGGCAATTTCTCGCCTTTTTTATTTTTCCCATCCCAATAAGCCGCTTGATCCTTAGTTAAATAATAACCAGCACTCCGCATCCCCAGGTTCAATTGACGAATCCTCACACCGGCTGTGTTGTAAATATTGATAATAACTTGAGCTGATTGTGGCAGTTGGAAAGGTATCCACGTCTCGGGATTAAAAGGATTGGGATAGTTTGGATACAAGCATATAGATTGAGGCAAAATTAAACTGGATAATAATTGGCGAGTCCGTAAAAAATCGGGATGATTCGCCATGGAGTGCTGATCTAGTTTCAGCATAATGTTTCTAAAATGCGAAGTGTCAATAGATGGTTGCCTGAGAACCGCAGGAGCTGTTAAGTTCCCACTTTGACTTGCAAAGTTAGGTGAATAAGTTTGGTCATAATTTGCACCAACCTTTACAAAGTCGAATAAATCAACTTGTCCATCACGGTTCACATCAGGGTTGGGACGAGGTTGACCTAAAATTTCTTGGCCTAAGTGATTGGCAAGAATTACTAAGTCAAATAAATCGACTGTATAATCTCGATTAATATCCCAAGGTGGAGCGGCTACGACCTCGATCTGTTTAGAATATAGAGTGGGTAGAGCTGTTGTCTGCAGCGGACCGTCCAGTAAGCCATCAGACAAGGTAAATTTCAAAGTTCCGCCCTGATGAATTCGAAACTTAAACAGAGTATTTTTGTTAATGTCACGAATCTTATTGATATCAAATCTTAACTTAGGATTTTCGATGGAAAGTAATTCCAGTTGTGGTGGATAGTTAAGATCAACCCGGAAACCATGTACATTGAGTGGAAAACCAAGTTGTATTTCGGCCAAAACGTTAGGACCATCGGTCCAAGCATTGACAAAAATATCGGCTGAAACACGAATCGGCATTTTAACTGTAACACCATTAGCATAAGCTACAATCGGTTGACTAATTTCATTTGAAAGCTGAAAATTGGTAAATTCGATCTGGTTGTCGAAAGTCTGCTTGGGTAAAAAACTTAGACGAACCAGTTGACCTTGCCCAACAGATTGACCTGGCGCTAGACGCATACTAAGAATTTGGTTAATGGTGCCAGCGGAGTTATCAACGATACCCGGCATCCAATATGTTTCGCCACCAACCTTGTTAAGGAAAGTACCTTCTGTTACCGATTGTAGAGTCAGGATTTCAGGATTAAATTTAAGGCCAAATTGAAAACCATAGAGATCAGTGGCATTGGCCACGTTAATATCAACCTCTACGACTTCGAAAGTCGCAGAGACAACTTTAGCTTCCAGAATAGTAGGATGAAGGTAGGGTTGAATATCCCAGATCAGAATAGTCCGATTATGTGTACCAGTTGCAATTGACCGACCGTTTGGAGAAAAATCGACTGAATGTACATAGTTTTCTCCATCCTTGAGCCTAGCCACTGTAGACATTCCAACAATTGACCAAAGCCGAATTTCTCGAGAAACAGAAGCAACGAATTGACCATCCGGTGAAAATTTAGCCTCCGACACATCGGAAGCATGCCCAATCAGTGACCGAATTTCTTTCCGGTCCCTAGTTCGCCACAATTTAACTTGACCATTACTCTGAGCTGTTAAGAATATACCAGCAGATGGCGAAAAGTCAATGGCCCAAGTCCAACCGCTGGTAACGTTCCAAGAATCAAGTTGTGTTAAATCAGAGACTTGCCAAAGTCGAGTACTATCAGAACCTGTAAGCAATGTCTCCCCATCGGGAGAAAATTGGACTGATTGAACCAAGTTACGCTGTCGATCTAAAACAGCAATGGCCTCTAATGTTTCAGTCGACCATAACTTGACTGTATAGTCTCTGGCCGCAGTTGCAAACAGCTTTCCATCAGGAGAAAAGGTAACATCGTTAACGCCATACTTATGGGCAACAATGGTGGCAATTTCTTTTTGTTTGGGTAAGGACCAAAGACGTACAGTTGCATCGCTGGATGCCGAAACAATGACTTCTCCGTCAGGTGAAAATTCCACCGCATTTACCATTGAAGTATGCCCTGCGAAGGTAGTTATTTCCTTTTGGTCGACTACTGACCAAACCTTGACAGTTTGGTCGCTCGAACCAGAAACTAAAAAACGACCATCAGGTGAATAATCAACAGATGTAACCCATCCATCATGACCTGATAAGGCTATCGTGGGCGAAGCTCGATGATGATGGTGTTGGCTACTGCCAATCAGCGGCCAAATTAGATAAAATAACGAGCAATCCAAGTAAAAAAAAGGTTGGGTTATGGGAAAAGGTTGGGTTGGCAATGCGGTTTCCTTTTACTCAGGTGTTTATAGGATCCTATGTCAATTTAGTACCGTGTTAGTAAAATCACAACCTAACCGACCGTAAAACTGACACCACTGACAGTTGGGATTAGAATTGGGCAAAGTGTCTTGTTGCAAAATAGCCACAGCTCGATCAACAGCAATTCTGACCATTTGTTGGTCTTGTGGAATAGGATGCCACTCAATTTCGCCTACGATTCCCCCTTTGCGTGGTGGATCAAATCCGAATCGATGGCCAGTAAAGGTTAAAACACCCAATTCTTCAATCGGGGTAAAATTGATAATTTCACCATTTTCTTCGAGAACTGCAGGGTAGTTTAAGCAATAAGCATAAACATTTAACTGCAAAGCGTAATTGGTACGAACATACTCAGGCTTGCCAGTTGTTTTTAAATCCATCACTGCGTATCCACCAGAATCGAGAGCCAACAATCCATCCAAATATCCAATCAACTCCACGCCATTGTGAGGCTGAGATCGGACCGACAATTCAGTTTTTATCAATCGACCAGCCGGCAATTGAGGCAAATGGCGTTCGGCTAAATACTCATACACCCAATCGTGAATTTGCTGATGGATCTTTCCCAAGCCAATATCAGGATGGCGAAGGCGCTGATGGACACGTAACCAAAAGCAACGCGGACAACCCCATTGCTTATTGACGGCATCCTTAAGAGCAGTAGGGGAGAGGCGGAACATGGTTCCAAAGTGTACCAGATGCCACTTTTTTCGTCAAGCAATGGCCTATTAGTTAGGCCACTGCTTCGCTAAAGTTTTTGCCACCCGATACCCTTCTAAACCCGGATCATTATCAACAATTTTTGCCACCGACATGTTATCTCGACGAATAGGTTGAAAATCAGGATTCATAGCCATCCTTAGGGCTAGCCGGGTTGCTATAGAACTGCCAGCCCTTAAGTTATCAATTTTAATTTTATCCAGTGTATCGTAAACAGTATGTCCAAAACCTCGACCTTTTGGCCCTGACTCTGGATCTCCCATGTGTCCACTAGGCACACCGGCGAGGAAAAAAGGAAAATGGTCCGAATATGAATGCAATTTCTGACCAACAGGAAAGTCCGTTGCCATTTCATAGTAAGCATTTTGAAAAAAATGTGTCAGGTCAGGCCAACGATGCAAAACAAGACCTTTCCGACTCCCACCGCCAGCGGCATCGAGATTATACATAAATCGCAACTGATCCATCTCTGATCGATGTGCTTTGACATATTGAAAAGCTCCAGTTAAGCCAATTTCTTCTGTGCCAAATGCAATAAAGCGAACGCTCCGCTTAAGGATTGTACGAGCATACTTCGCCAATACTCTGGCAGATTCGATTACAAGTACCAAGCCAGAAGCTGGATCATGTGCGCCTTGTGAGATATCATGTCCATCGTAATGACAACCCAACACGATCTGCTCTTTTGCTATCGGTTGGTCCGATTGTGCCGGCAAATCGGCGACGACATTCCAGGAGGTACGAGGGACATTGACATCCGTCGTCTCTATTTGTAACCGGACATAGCCTTTTCGGTCTATCAATCGTTGCAAAAATACACCATCTTCTTTGCTAACCGAAATGCCAGCAATCGGAGCTGGCCGGTTATTTTGCAAGCTACCTGTTTCTGGACCAACACCGACATGTTCACTGACAAAAATAAAAGCTTGAGCCCGAGCTAAAACTGAGCGTTCATATTTTTCCTTCCGATGAACCCAACGACCAAGTTCAGGAGCAGAAGCACTACTGGCCAAAACGATTTTTCCAGCTAGTTGACTGGATAACCGCTCAAAGTCATCGGGACCACCAAAACCGACCGAGATCAGCTCGCCTGTCAAGGATTGAGATGGGCAATAAGGAAGAGAAATGCAAGAAATTTTTCGTTCAAGCGGCTCGATAATTTTTAGGGTAGCTTCACCTCTGGACCAGCCGGCATAAGGATAAGGTTCTAGGCGAGCATCTGACAAGCCGTATTCGTGAAACCGACCAAGAATAAAGTCCGCAGCCTGCTTTTCAGCTATTGTACCTTCAAAACGAGAACCGAAGTCGTCACACAGCACAGTCAGATTATCCATGACCTCATTCGATGTGTAAATATCACCGACTATCTGCTGATCGATTGACAAGTACGGGTTGAGCATGTGGATATCTCCTTAAAAACGACTGATTAAACCACCTTCTGCATAGACAGTTTGGCCAGTCATGAAATCCGAAGCTGGAGCTGACAAAAACACAGCAACTGATCCTATATCACTGGGCGTTCCCCAACGAGCTAGAGGCGTCTTATTCAATAATTGTTGGGAAAAATCATCGGCTTGCCAAAGTGGGTGGGGCAACTCTGTGGTGATATACCCCGGTCCAATCCCGTTAACGTTGATTTTATATTTGGCCCAATCAATAGCCAGAGACTTGGTCAATTGGCGAATCGCTCCCTTTGAAGCAGCATAAGGTGCATTATCTTCTCTCACCACTTCGCTGAGTACTGATGCGATATTGATAATTTTACCTCCTTTTTTACGTCTAATCCGGTCTTGTGCAAACGATTGTGATAACAGAAAAACTGAGGTAACATTCAAATTCATTACAAACTGCCAGTCATCAATTGAAATTGTCTCAGCTGCTCCACGGCGAGTACTACCCGCATTGTTTACTAAAATGTCTATGCCATTCGTCTCCTGACTAACTTGGTCAAAAAATTGGCCGATAGAATCAGTTTGATTCATGTCAAAGGGGTAGATATGAGTGGTTGTATCGGCAGAAAACTCTTTGATTTGAGATTGAGCGTTCTCTAAATTCAGACGATTACGAGCTACTAAAACCAAATCTGCACCAGCCTCGGCCAGCGCAGTTGCGATGCCAAAACCAATGCCTTTACTACCACCTGTAACCAAAACAGTTTTTCCGTCCAAACGAAATCTAGACATAATTGCAATGAATACCTTAAATTAAAATATCGAGAATTATATGACTCAATTCGATCATAGCCGATGATAACACCTGACTCTATTTGGGTCAAGCAGTACTGTTTTAATTCATCTGACAACTTAGTGGCAGTATGGACTAATATAGGCTAAAATAAAACAAGATGGGATAGTGTATTGCGATGAAAATTGGCGTTATGGGGGGAACATTTAATCCTATTCACCTCGCGCATCTGATTAGTGCTGAACAAATCCGGCAAGTTTTGGCTTTAGATCAGGTTTTGTTCATTCCTTCAGCTCGGCCACCACACAAACCCCCCGATGGAATTGTTGCTCCTGAACATCGTTACCAGATGACAAAAATCGCCATAGCCGACAACCCATATTTTTTTGTTTCCCGTATCGAAATTGATCGTCAGGGTCCATCCTATGCCATTCAAACTGTCCGGGATTTGCAAAATTACTATAGCTCAGATTGTGAATTAACTTGGATTATTGGAACAGATTCGTTAATTGAGTTCAAGATTTGGAAGGACTATGATCAACTACTCAATATGTGCCAATTCATCGCCATTACTCGCCCTAAATACCCATTATCGGCCGTACCACCGGATATTATCAAACGAGTGAAAACCATTCAAATTCCACTCATGCAAATTGCGGCAACTGATATTCGACATTACATTCGATCTAACCGATCCATTCGGTATCTGGTGCCATCAGCAGTAGCAGAGTATATTCACCAACACCAACTGTATCGTTAGGAAATCTTATAATGGAATCTCGTTGTAACATTTGTGGACAGAACTATACTTTTGACTATCAACCGGGGAACAAGCTGCCAACCCACTTTCCTTTTTGCAGTCAACGCTGTAAGACTATTGACCTTGGTAAATGGTTGAATGGGGAATATCGTATTAGTATGTCATTACCTGATCTCGATCCATTGACCGAAACAGAAAAAGAAGTTTTTGCTGAGTATCTGCTAGAATCGGGTGAGGTAGATGAAATTATTACCACGGAAGACGAAGATGCATAGTTCAAATATAGAAATCGAAAGAAAATTTCTGGTTCTAGGCCAAGAATGGAGAAAATTGGCTATTGGCATCCATATTCGTCAAGGTTATTTATGCCCTGATGAAAAGACAACTATACGGGTACGCCAAGTAGGAGAGGAAGGATTTCTTACTATCAAAGGTCGTCCGGTTGGCATTACTCGTACCGAATACGAATATAAAATTCCAGTAGATGAAGCTCAAGAAATGCTAGCCGTTCTTTGTCATCAGCCTTTGATTGAAAAGCATAGATATCATATTCCGGTCAGAGGCTTGATATGGGAAGTAGACGAATTTCACGGAGCTAACCAAGGTTTAATTGTAGCCGAAATTGAATTAGTGAACGAAGAACAAATAATCCATAAACCAGATTGGATTGGTCTAGAAGTAAGTGAAGACTCTCGATATGCTAACTCAAATCTAGTCATTTCCCCTTACCAATCTTGGGTGTAGAAATGAGTTTGATGAAAAGTGAAGCCGTCGAAGATACCATAATTGATTTCCTGAAACAAAAGCTAAAACCGAAAAGAGTCCGTCACGTTTTTTCTGTACGAGATACCGCAATTAAACTTGCAAGGCAACATGAAGTTGATCAACAAAAAATAGAGTTGGCAGCTTTACTTCACGACTGTGCAAAATGGATGAGCGACGATCAACTATTACTCATTTGTCGGCAACATCAAATAGAAATTGATTCTATTGAGAATCAAGTGCCATCTTTGCTTCATGCTAAGGTCGGAGCATTCTTAGCTCAAAACGAATTCGGTTTGACAAACTCAGCTATTTTGCGAGCCATCTCATTCCATACTACCGGTATTCCTGATATGTCAGACTTGGATCAACTACTTTTTGTGGCCGACTTTTGCGAACCATTTCGGAATTACCCAGCCGCTCATAAAGTTAGAAAACTAGCCTACAATAACTTGGAAAAAGCTACTTTTGAAGTCTGTAGGCAGAAATTAGATCGGCAGATTTCGAACCGACAGGTTATTCATCCACACACGGTAAGCGCATTCAACCAGTTACTCTTGCGCTTACAGCCCTCCCTTGTTCCTAATTA
>CAYVHK010000110.1:0-15558 GCA_964451145.1 uncultured bacterium
ATCAAATACTCCATGCTCCATGCCAATATTGATGTAATCAGCTGGCGTTTGCGCTATTGCTTTACCGGCTTGAAAATTCAATTCTGTTCCTGTGTGCTCACCAACATAGTAGACAGGTTGGTTCAGTTCGAGTAGTTGAACGGCTTTGTTAACGCGCATAAGTCTTTTCTATCTTTCTTAGGCCAATTGGGTGTGTTTATTTGGCATCAAGCTGAAGTTTTTCTAAAACTACGCATCAGAATCATTGGTTCCATGATTGTTTTTTTCCAAACTTTCCAAATTGTAATGTTCCGCCATCTGATCGTAAAGCTGGACCACTGTACAAGCTGACTGCCAATGTAATCGAAAAGCAATATCGTTTAACACTCCAGCCGAATGAAACTTCCCCAAAACTCCAGGATAGGGACTATTTTGCAATAGCCATTCAGCTTGATCTTTGGCCAATGTAATATGCTTATTCATCGTCTGAAAAGCATCCAGTACTTCTTGAAAACCGACAGCATTTTCGAGTTTGCTAGCAATCTGAACCTGATGGATAGCATCTTCAATTTTGAGTTGTTGCCAGCCTTCATTTTTGGCAATTCCCATTTTTTTTCGTGGCGATTTAGTGTTCTTTCTTTGCTTCATCTGATTTTAGTTATTAAGGTAAACAAATGTCAGGTAAATCAAATTGATCACCAGTACTATCAATCCATTGTTGCAGCAGATGATGACACCGTTCCTTTTGCGACTGAAAATAACGATCATAGACAAAATTGGCTTGCTCATAAGGATCATCTATGATGTTAAAGAGCAACCAATCATTGTTAGGTGTACAGACGTATTTCCAACCATCTTGTGTCACCACGCCCCGCCAAGAGCGGTTAACTGAGTGCTGATGCATTTTACGAGGTATTTGTTGTAAATAAGCACTTTGGGGCCCAATGACAGACGTGCCAGAATACTCCGGTACGTCTGTCCGTACACAATGACCTGCATAATTGTGGCCGACCATGGTAGTAGGAACAGAAAGGCCACATAAACCTAGTGTAGTAGGAGCAATATCCACGTGGTTAATAACCGCTGGACAGCGCCCCGTTATCATATTGTCTCTTCCACCAACTTTGCCGATGATAAAGGGAATACGGATTGACTCTTCCCAAGGGCAAGATTTTCCCCACTGAGCGTGGCAACCAAGCATATCTCCGTGGTCAGAGAAGAACACTACGTAAGTTTCCCGATCAATTGATATTTCTTTCAGCGCTCGTTGTAGACGACCAAGGTTATAGTCAAGATTTTCAATCATACCGTAGTAACCAGCTAAATCGTTGGCTGCTCGATCCCTGATCCAATTAACATCAGGCACATTGGGTCGAAATTGAATCTCAGCTGGGTGAATTCGCCGAATTCCATACTCAGGATTATTTGGTAGTATATAAGGATCGTGAGGTGGTTGAACTGATAGAACAGCAAAAAAAGGTTGATAATCGTCCTTTTCCGATTTCACGTGTTCTTCTAAATGATCGATCAGCATTCCAGTTAAGGCATCTGTTTCATATCCTGAGAGTCGTAGAGGTTGATCACTTTCAGAACCATGAACGTAACATTCTTGTTGATTGTTGTTATTTTCATAGCCCATCCAATATTGGAATTCGCCTCTGCGTTCTTTTGGTACAAAGTGTTCTCTGGAATTAGAACCGTCCAAATGCCATTTTCCAAAATAGGCAGTATGGTATCCTGCGTGGTTGAAAGTTGGTGCTAAAGTGGCAACTTTCGATGATAAAAGGGAAGGCGTTTGAGTGGCACCATTTTGGTGTGGGTAAGTACCTGTTAATAAGGCACCACGAAAGGGTGTACACCAAGGTGCTCCCGAGACTGCATTGTCAAATCTCATACCGTTTCGAGCTAAATTATCGATGTTAGGTGTATAAACGTTGGGATCCCCACGATAGCTAACGGCTTGAGCTCGGTGTTGATCGCCAAAAATCCAAATTACGTTTGGCCGACGATTTGGACGTATATTAAATTTTTGGGTCATGAATTTCCTTTCACTTAAATTTAAAATTTCCCAATCAAGTTCTGAGCTAGTCAATTCTCCAATTCCGCTTCGCTCGATCTTTCAAAGTACTCAGGTTTATGTAGTACTATTCTATAATGACTGATTTGTTAGATCAACCCCTTTATAAAAAGATTTATCCTTACCCAATAGTTACTGTAGTGTAATTCATGTTTTCACTTTTCTAGCTTGCAGTTCAAGTTGGTGAATGGCATAATTCTAGAGGATAGACGATGGTTGGTTAACGTATACTGGAAGTCGGATCAACACATCAAATTTTAGGAGTCTAAAGTCATGAAAATTGGCACCCCTTTGGCGCCAAATGCAACTAAAGTCGTAATGCTTGGTGGTGGTGAACTGGGAAAAGAAGTGGTTATCGAATTGCAACGATTAGGGGTTGAAACCAACGACTGAGACCGATATGAAAACTCACCAGCCATGCAGCTTGCAAACCGCAGTTATGTATTTGATATGCTAGATGCCAATAAAATTCGTCATTGTCTAGACATAGAACAACCTGATTTGATCGTGCCTGAAATCGAGGCTATCAACACCAGTGCATTAGCCGATTATAAGCAGAACTTGGTGCCTAGTTACAAAGCTATTAGTCTAACGATGAATCGCGAAGGCATCCGTGAACAGGCAGTTAGCTTGGGATTAAGAACATCTGATTATCGGTTTGCTCATTCACTAGCCGAATTAGAATCTGCTGTCGATGTTCTCGGTTATCCTTGTGTAGTCAAACCAATTATGAGTTCCTCAGGCAAAGGTCAGTCAGTAATTCGTAACATTCCAGATATTCAGAAAGCTTGGAAGTATTCGCAAGAAGGGGGGAGAGTAGCAGACTGTAAGATTATAGTTGAAGCATTCATTGACTTTGACTACGAATTAACTTTACTAACTGTCCGGCATCGCGATGGAGTGTCCTTTTGTCCCCCCATTCGTCATTTGCAAATCGACGGCGATTATCGTTACAGTTGGCAACCAGCAGATTGCAAGCCAACCGTATTAGACAAGTGCCAAAGGATGGCAGAAACAATTGTTACTGATTTGACGAGTGATCCTGATGATGGTGTTGGTTATGGTATTTTTGGGGTAGAGCTTTTTGTTCAAGGTGATACCGTCTATTTTAGCGAAATTTCCCCACGCCCACACGACACAGGCTTAGTTACGCTGGTCAGCCAAAAACAGTCCGAATTTGCCTTGCATGCCAAAGCTATTTTGGGTTTGCCGATTACTGACACTCAAATTATTTCACCTGGCGCCTCAGCCGCGTTGGTTTTATCGTCAGAAACTGAAGACCCGTTTGCTTATGATATTACTGACATTGTACGGACAGGTTGTGAAGTTCGGCTTTTTGGCAAACCAACCGTTGTGGGTCAACGCCGTATGGGTGTGGTCTTAACCACCAGCTCGGATCCTATCCGAGCAGTGATTAACGCTACTATCGGCGCCGAAAAGATTAAACAATTTCAAGGCTAGTTAATTTGAGATACTGTGGATATATTGAAGCAAATTTGAGCTATTAAACAGAATGTTCGTTTTTACCAATATTTTAATGAGCCACTCGATAAAAGACACTCTTGGTTAGTGGTAAACCAACGGCTAAACTAATCATAGAGATTAAAGCGCTATTAGCCAGAGATTAACAGGCTGTCCGAACTGATGTTCTATTTGATGATGTGTTAGTTGTAAATCAGCTCATTTATCGGCAAATTTGGTTTACTAATTTAGTCAAATGTCGAATGCTTGCTCGAAACAAGGACATTCAAAGAATCATTCTCCAAAATTGGGCGAAATAGAAATAAAAGCCGGGGATTTTGTTTTTAAACATAGCTATGCGCTTTTTGTATCTGCCACATACAACTTAACTTGTGTACGATAAATCGTCAAGTTGGGAGAAAACATTCGTCAAAAACGACTACTACTGGTTAACGATATTGCTGGCGCAAGACGTCAGCTGAGACAAATTATCTGTTCAACTAAAGTTAATTTTTTTCAGACTAAATTGAGGCGAAACTAGATTTTAAAAATATATTTTCCCAGTTATGTGGTGTCTTTTAGACCAAAAACTAAATGAAATATTCATCAGATCTCTACTGGACAAACTTGGCTGAAATTCGTCTAATTCGCTTGAGTGATGGGGCTGAGTTTGACTTGCGCCAGTTTAGTTCCTGCCTGGACTGGACCGAATTGTTTGGCAACTCCAATCCGGTACAAATTGAGGTTGGCTGTGGAAAAGGTCGTTTTTTAACCGAATCTTGTCTGAAAAATCCAAACACAAACTTTATTGGGCTAGAAAATTCGTGGAAATATGTACTTCGGACACAAGAGCGGCTTAAGAAATACGGTCAAACCAACGCATGTATCGGTTATATTGATGCCCCCTACTTTGTTCAGCAATATGTAGCAGACCATAGCGTGGAATCCTATCACGTTTATTTCCCAGATCCTTGGCCTAAAGATCGGCATCAAAAACGTCGGATTTTTAATGATCCAATTTGGATATCTGAAATTGTTCGGACACTAAAGCCTGATTCGGGCTTTCTTTTTTTTGCTACTGATTTTGTTGAATATTTTTCCTTGATTAAACAATTATTGGATGACCGGTCCGAGTTGATTTGTCGACCCGAAATGTCAGCAGATCAAAACTATATTCAGACTAGTTTTGAAATTAAATATCGTCGGCAAGGCCGCCCGATTTACCGATCAGTATACAGTTTGGCTATTTAGCTTAAGGAAGTAGAGAAACTTGTTTTTCCGTCAACTAAAAAACATCCTAGAAATGATTAAGTTTGAGCATACAATATTTGCTTTACCTTTTGCGGTAATGAGTGCCTTTCTAGCATCAGAGGGATTACCGGATTGGCCTAAGTTATGTTGGATCGTATTGGCTATGGTCGGGGCACGTAGTTGCGCGATGGCCTTTAACCGTTTAGTTGATGCAGAAATTGACAGGCATAATCCGAGGACACAAATGCGAGCTATTCCAGCCGGCTTACTGCGCAGAGTTGATGTGGCAATATTTACACTTTTTTCAGCCATTTTACTAGTAGTTTCGGCTTATCAGTTAAATCCTTTAGCTTTCAAACTTTCACCGATTGCATTGGCAGCTATCATGCTTTATTCATACACCAAACGCTTTACTGCTTTGGCCCACCTGTGGCTTGGCTTGTCCCTATCGATGGCTCCTATTGGGGCGTGGATTGCCATCAAAGGCCAGTTTGATCTAGTCCCACTACTTCTCGGTCTTGCTGTTATGTTATGGACGGCTGGCTTTGATGTCATCTATGCGTGTCAAGATTTTGACTTCGACAAATCGTTGGGCCTTCATTCTATTCCCGTGAAGTTTGGTATTCGTTCGGCACTTTGGATTTCAAGTTCACTTCATGTGGGAACAGTTTTTACGCTGATTGTTATTGGGTGGATTTCTCAACTAAGTTGGATTTATCTGATCGGTGTATGCACAGTTGCAGTTATTCTTGTTTATGAGCACTCAATCGTTAAACCAAATGATCTATCCCGCGTTAATCTAGCCTTTTTCACTTTGAATGGGGCTGTGAGTTTGATCTTAATGGCCTTAGCTGTTGCTGATGTGATGTTAGTATCTAACACTAGTTTGTTTATATAAAACGAAAAATGATAAAACTTTATGAAAAAAATCAATCGAGCACTGATTAGCGTTTTTGATAAAACTGGTCTGGTGAAGTTGGCTCGAGAGCTAGCTAACTTCGGCATTGAAATTATTTCTACTGGTGGCACTGCTAGTCTTTTAAGAAAATCTGGCATAAGGATTCGAGACGTATCAGATTACACTAATTTTCCTGAAATGTTAAATGGGCGGGTTAAAACTCTTCACCCCAAAATCCACGCGGGTATACTAGCAATCCGAGACAAAGTCGAGCACAGAGAGCAAACTGAGAAAAATGGAATTCAACTGATTGACCTAGTTGTCACTAATCTCTATCCATTTGAGCAGACCGTGGCACAACCGAACGTTGATCTAGATGAAGCAATTGAAAATGTTGACATTGGTGGTCCTACAATGATTCGATCAGCAGCTAAGAATTATCGGGATGTAGCCGTCTTAACCTCAGCTGACCAGTATCTGGATTTTATGGCTGAGCTGACTGAAAATGGTGGAGCCATAGCTGAAGCAACCCGTTTTAAATTAGCTAAATCAGCGTTTCTGCATACTGCTAGTTATGACCAATCCATTTCAACATATTTGACCGGTCTAAATCAAACTGATGAAAATTTCCCATCCCAACTCAATTTATCATACCAAAAAGTTCAGCAGTTAAGATACGGGGAAAACCCGCACCAATCTGCGGCTTTTTATCGTGGTTCAGAAAGAAGAGAACCTTGTTTGGCTTGGGCTGAGCAACTCAATGGTCAACCAGTTTCTTATAATAATTTGCTGGATTTGGAAGCTGCCATCGAAATTGTCAAAGATTTCTCTGAGCCTGCTTGTACTCTTATTAAGCATAACAATCCCTGTGGATTAGCAACCAGTGATGATTTGGGGCAAGCGTTTTTACAGGCTTTGGATTGTGACCGGACTTCCGCTTTTGGTAGTATTGTGGGCTTCAACCGTCCAATTAGTCTTGAAATTGCTAATACTCTGCGCAGTGAAGCTAAATTGGGAATTAAAATCGAGGCGGTAATTGCTCCAAGTTATACTCCCGAAGCGCTAAAAGCCTTATCTCGTGTGAAAAAACGACGGATTTTGGCTACTGGTAATTTGGGAAACAATCGCCAAACGAATCAGCTACGTCATATGGTGGGTGGCGTATTGTTGCAGAGTCGAGATGTAAAAAAAATTAAAGCTGAGGATTTGGAATTTGTAACCAAAAGACAACCTACCGAATCTGAGGTTCAGTCGTTGTTATTTGCTTGGAAAGCGTGCAAACATGTAAAATCAAATGCTATTCTGCTGGCAGACGGGACACGAACTATCGGTATTGGGGCTGGCCAAATGAGTCGAGTCGATGCAGCTCTTATTGCGGTTAGGAAAGCTGGAGATCGTGTTTCAGGTTCTGTTTTAGCCTCTGATGCTTACTTTCCTTTTCCCGATGGTGTTGAAACTGTCGGGCAGGCAGGCGTAGTTGCTATCATTCAACCAGGTGGATCTGTTAATGATAAATCGGTGATTGAAATGGCTAATCAATATAATATAGCAATGGTCTTTACAGGGTATCGCCATTTCAAACATTAGTATTTTGTTTTCTCATCATAGTTCAAAAATCCTAATAACATTTGTATCACTATTGTTTGGATTTACCAACTATGCTATAATGAAAATTGAGAAAAAGCTGAACTTTATCTTAATTTTCGGCAAAATATCTCGATCTTAAGTAATATATCGCGATCTTAAGTAATTGAAGTTTATCTGCCCGGTCTCCCGCCATATTGCCAGTGTTGTCAGTCGATCGCCGATCACTAAAGAAGGACGAAACTGTATGAAGCAATTCCGCTATTCTATTTTAGTTGTGCTGTGCCTGTTGCTGTCTATGGACAGCGCATTTGCGGTGTTCGTGGTTACGCCGACAACCGGACATCCTGGTATCACGGTTACACTCTCCGACAATCTTGGTAGTGATAAGTCTGAAACGATTGTTGGTTCTCTTAAGTTTGGAACTGTCGATATTACTGCCTTAGGGCATACTTTGACAGCAATTAAAGGGGAAATTGATAGCAATCAGGTTAAAACTAACCTTGATGGGGAGTACAAGGTAACGTTTACTGTGCCTGCGGATGTCACTCTAGTAGCTGGTGCCTATACGATTGAGATAGGCGAAAAAAGACAGGGCTTTTTGTTGACAGGTCCAGCACAGTATTCGGTTAGTGGGCAAGTAGGGACCGCGTTGAAAGTATCCGGAAAATACGGGCCCAGCAATCAGCAGATTGGTGCAATAACCTTTGCGAGCACAACGATTATTGCGACTGGGCACGCATTGAAAGCAGTCAGAGGTCGTATTGCCAATGATAACACTGTTTATTCCGACGAAGTTGGGGAGTATGAGTTCTCGTTCGAAATTCCGGATCACGTAAATGGTCCGGTTGTAGTCCGGTTTGGGGATAGCCAATTTGGTTTTTATGTTTTGCCCTCGGTAACGCTATCTAGCCAGACAGTGGTTAAGTATGGTGATACGATTACGCTGAATGGTAAGGGGTTCAAGGTTCTGGACACATTAAACATTACTGTTGGCGACCAACAGATTGTTTTGCCTAGCGGAACAGTCAATGCTATGGGGCAATTCACCGCTAACATCACTATTGGTGATAGTCGTTGGCGGTCAACTCACAATATCATTGTTTCAGCCAACGCTTCTGGTAGTCGAATTGAGCTAACTGAGGCGCTGACCATTGAACCCTCTATTATCGTTACACCCGATGGTGGAACTGCTAATGACACCGTTACTGTGGCTGGCCATAATTTTTCAGGGGTCGGTATGGCTGATGACGAAATTGTTTATATCGATTTTGGTCAAACTCGTCCTATTATCGAAATCCGAGACGATGATTTTGGCGGTCAGCCACCGGGCAGTTTCAAAATTCCGTTTGTTACTGGTGAACAGCCTGTTGGTGGATTACTAGAAGTTAGAGCTCGTGGTACAAAGTCAAGTCCAGATGCTACGGCATTTTATCTCTACTCTCATCCAGCCAGTAATCAAAACTTACAGATTGAGTCTGATATCACCACATATACTCCGGGCAGTAATCTAACGGTTGTTGGTACTGGTTTTCCAGAATATGCTGATATTGGTTTACCTAGTGTAAAACCAGCAACTGGGAATTTAATTGTACTGAGCATTAATTCCTATACTTATGGTCAAGATGCAGACGTCGGCAATCCGAATACTAAGGTGAAAACGGACAAAGATGGCAAGTTTAAGATTAGTGTTACGTTGCCGGCCAGTATAGCTGCTGGTCAGTACCAAGTCGTCATGAATTCAGAGGACGTCAACGGCGATGGTGTTTTGGGAGCAGGCGAAGATGTCAACAATAATGGTGTGTTAGATTATCTACAGAATTATCAAACTCTCGAAATTATTCCCAAATTGACTGTAAGTGCAGGGCAATCAGGCAAAATTGGAGACACATTTACTGTTTCAGGGGCTGGCTTCGGTAGTGGGGAGAAAGTAGACATTAAACTGACAGATGATAATGTAGAACTGACTGCTGGTACTTTCCCAACTGATGCTAACGGTAGCTTTAGCAGTTCTACTTTCAAAATTAATCAACAAACTTTTGGTGCCAAGAAGGTATTGGCTACTGGAAGAACATCGCTATTAACATCTGTTGGTAATCAGACGGTTTCAGTATTAAACCAAATTGCTAACGTCAACCCAACGGTCGGAACTAGTATTTATGTTGGCCAAACCGTGTTTTTGACTGGTGATGGTTGGAAAGGAAGCGAATCCGTTACGGTATCTGTAACTCACTTTAATAATGTTGCTCTAGCGCAACCTTTGGTTGTCCAAACAACAACTGCCCAAACTAACGGTGCTTTATCTTCTAGCTTCTCAGTTCCAAGCTTTGGCGGAACTGGGTTGATAGTTATTAACGTAGCAGGCGAGATAAGCGATAACCAAACGAAGCTTAATCGTAGCGGAGCGACTTTGTCATGGGACGTCCAAGGTAGTAACACCCATCCGATTATCCACATGAATCCGACGGTAGGGGAGGGCGGAGCAGCCGTCAGCCTGACGATCAATCGAAACTTTGCAGGTGGTTCGTTGAGTTTCGGTGGTACCGAAGTAGCAACAGTCGCTGCTGGTAATAATGCCACGGATGCGACGGTGAACTTTACTGTTCCTGAATCGGCAGCTGGTCAGCAATCGGTTCAGTTAGGACAAAGTCAAGTCAACTTCGATATTACTAGCTCAGTCACGCTCAATTTGGCGGCCACAATCAAAATTGGTGATAATGTCTCAATCACAGGTAAAGGTTTCCCTAGTAACACTAGGTACGCTGTCGAATTTAATAGCGTCGAGACTGTAACTGGCATCTCTCAAGCTAATGGTTCTTTTAATTCTTCATTTGAATTGCCAGTAGTGCCACAAGGAGGAACTTATAAAGTTGTTACTACTGCGGATACGGGGCAGAAGGTGGAAGCCAATTTCACGGCTACCATAACTGGTAAAATAACCGAAATTGAACCCGTTATCGGTACAACGGAAACACCGATTACGCTTTCTGGTAATGGTTTCAAGGCTTATGAAAAAGTCACGGTCAAATTTGATGGAAATCCGGTTGTACCATCGGAATTTTTGGCTAACGAAAAGGGGGAATTTAATGCCACTTTTGACCTGCAATCCCAGCCCAAAGGCACTGGAAAAATCCAACTCTATAACGATAGTGGTTTCCAAGGTGATATTGACTTTACCTTAACTAGCCAAATTGCTCTTAACCCAACCAGTGCTCAAGTTGGCAGCAACGTTACAGTTACAGGAACTGGCTTTGTTAGTGGAGAGAGCGTAACTTTAAAATTGGGAACCGCTATCATTGGTACTGCAACGGTAGCGGCCACAGGTAAATTTACACAAGCCTTCGTTGTTCCGTTTTTAGGCGGTGGGGCTAAGGTGCTACAAGCAAACGGAAATAGCAACAGTCAGGCTAGCCGAACTTTCAATATACTAGGTCGAATTACAGGAATTTACGCTATTCAAAATGTGGCAATAGTCGATGTTGATAAAGATTTAATCCCTGCATATGCGGATCAGAACGATAATGACTTTTCGAGTGGTTCTGACCTTACCATCTCAGCCCCAGTTCAGCCAGGAGATGTCGTGGAAGTTGTTGGCGACGGATATGTTCCCAACCAGAATATCTTCATCGACTTTGGGTCGACGCAAAGTATTGGTATTTCTAGCGGAGACTTAGCTGTTCGCGACAATGGAACTTTCCAATCTCGGTTCAAAGTTTCGATTTTGCCTTATGGATTGAAAAACGTGGTTGCACGCCAAGCATCTGGCACTTTCGACGAAATTACTGATGCTATTTCAATCAAAGGTCAGTTGACTCGATTGCTAGTTAACGATACGGCGATAAGTACGGCAAATCGGACTTTAGTTGGATCTGGTCGAATTACATTAGCGGGGCGCGGTTTTACGCCCGGCCATACGCTCAAGGTTACTTTGCTGGCGAATGCTGAGACAGAGATAACCAACGCTGAAAACGAGACGGCCCTAGCAAATGACGATGATACTACTAACTATAATTTGCGTGGGAATGTTGTTCAGTCTGATGGGACGTTTGTACTGTCGTTTAGTACTGGCAAACTAGCTGGTTATGCCGATGTTAATATCCGGATTGAGGATATTAAAGATAACCAAAGCCTAACCACCAACATACCCGCTGATACAGATGAAGAAGATGATATTGGTAGTTTTGAAGTGAAAGGGAAAATACTATCTTTAGAACCAGTCAGTGGCACAGCGGAAACTGAAATCACCATCAAGGGTTATGGTTTTCATACGGGGACTGCAACTATTACTTCATCGACAATTGCTGCTTTTACGGGCACTGGAACGGTAGATGAAAAAGGCGATTTAGAAGCGGCTTTCACTTTGAATGGAGAGGACCTGCCACTTGGCCCAATGACTTTTACAGTCGCTACAACCAGTGGGGCTCACACGATTAGCGATATCTCTTCCCAATTTATTCTTTCAGAGGTTGCGACTAAGAGAGTTGATGCTAATCCGGCGTTTGGTTCTCCCGAAGATGCTATAACTGTAACTGGAACAGGATTTCCTGAGTCAACCAATATTGGCCGGATCACTTTTGATGGTATATCGACGGTTGTTATACCTACTGGTGTTGGCACAATCGAGGATGGTTCAATTACCACCGATGAAACGGGCGTTTTCCAAGTTCGGATGGTCGTTCCTTCAGCAACGACAGGTGTCAAACAAATCAGTACGGACAAGGTTCTGCCCAAGATCAAGGGTAGTTTTGAAGTTCAGAAGAAATTGACAATCATAGAACCGTTTGCTGCCGAAGGTCGGTCAGGTTCTCAGTTGTCCGTAAAAGGAACAGGTTTTGCTGCTTCAGAAACTCGAACGCTGCGTTTCAATGGAATACCGATTACAACTAATGATCACAAATTGTATGGCGATGGAGCTGGTCAGGTAATGTCGTCTGGCAATCAAATTCAAGCAGATGCAGAAGGATCATTTAGGATTAGGTTTACGCTGCCAGCCTTACCGTCTGGTCAGCCGATTACAATTACAACTGATGATGGCGGTCTGACTAATTTCACTGTTGTTCCCCGAATCACTTTAGTTAGTCCAGCTATCCTTTCAAATGGACAATCACTGAGAATTGCTGGAGATGGATTTCGGCCTAGTGAATCTATCGAGATAGAATTTGGTAACCCGATTCAAATTGCTCGTATAAATGCAGATCCTCAAGGGGTTTTTGATACCTATACTACAAAAGTTCAGCACCAAACCTCAGGCGTAAAGCCGGTGAAAGTTACGGGGAAAACGAGTAATGTCGTCTCCCAAAGTTATTTTCGTGTAGTGCCTAAGTTAACCGTTAACGGCATAGTGTTACCAGATGGTAGCTTTTCATCTGGCATAGCCAGTGGGAAAATTGGAACGCGTGTCCGTCTTAGTGGACAGGGATTTGTTCCCAATGACTTACTGGCTTTAAAGATGGGTGATCATCTTCTAGTTCCCAAAGGTGATCTTATGACTGATAAAGGCGGTGATTTCTCCTTCGAATTCTCGGTTCCAGTGCAAGTTGGAGGACAAAAACAAATTTCAGCTCAGGATAGTGCGGGAGAAATTGTTGCCACAACATTTACTGTTACGGCTAGAATCCTGTCTATTGGCGACTTGGCTGTAACTACTTTCGGTTTTACTCCTCTAGGCGTCAAAATTGGTCAGAAAGTGAAAATTACTGGAGATGGCTTGTTATCACGGGAAAGTATTCAAGTTCGAATTGGTGTTGCCAATTCCCTGAATCTAGCTAATCTAACGAGTGGTGCAAGTGCTAATTCAGATGGTTCTTTTGAATCTATTTTTATTGTACCTCAAGTTTCATACGGGCCAAAAACAGTTCGTCTAGTTAGCAATACATCTCAACTAAATACTGTTGGTATTCGTGTTGTTAGCCAGATTACCAGCATTTCTCCAACTAGTGGTACCGATGGAACTAGAGTCTACCTCAATGGAAACGGATTTGATAAAAATAATTCCATTAGTATTTTGTTGAATAGTGGAGCCCCCATTGCCACCAACGTGTTAACTTCCTCACAAGGTACTATGAATGTTTCTTTTGATATACCTAATTCTTCCGGCTTTCCTTCCGGAAGTTTGGAGGTGACGGCTCAAACCTCCAATACTAGCGCATCTACAGATTTCATATTTTCAGCTGTCAACTCGGCTACTGGGGGACGACTGTCGATTATTGAAAATGAGCAAGCTCAAATTGGGGATACAGTCAAGGTTAGAGGTCAGGATTATCCAGGCGAGACCAATATTGGCCAATTGGAATTGAGAAATATTACTAGCGACCAAGGGCTTGTGTTGACTGTTAATGATATTGGTGCTGGAACTGTTGCTGCTACACGCGAAATATTCACTGATGTTAACGGTGTTTTTGAAGTTAGTTTTACTGTGCCTGACGGTGCAGTTTACTCGACCGCTGGTATGAAGACACTCTTAACGACAAAAACTTTAACTGAAGATATTGACAGTGACGGACGGCTCGATATTAATGAAGACATAAATGTAAACGGAATAATCGATGCTAATGAGGACGTTGATGGTGATGGTAAATTGGATACGAGTGAAGATACCAACGGAAATGGACAACTCGACGTTAACGGCAGAAATAAATTAGAAGGTAAATTTGAAATTGTTCCTAAGCTGATCTATACCACGCTGGCTAATACTATTACGGTCAAAGGATCTGGGTTTGCACCCGGACAGCCAAACAATAAAATACAAGTCGGTGATGTGGCTGTCGGTGATCTTGTATTGGCCAATCAGAATGGTTTCTTTTCTACTACTATCGAACTACCTATTTCAGTAGCGGATCCAGTCTTTTCTGCAGGGAAGCATGAAGTCAAAATAGATGATGGCTTTGGGCATTCGATTTCTGCTGGCGATTTGACGCTATCTGGTACAGCCAAAGTTACAAATGTTTCTCCATCTGAAGGTGCGGTCGGTACAAAAGTTACAGTCAATGCAGCTGGTTTTGTACCGAACGAGGCCATTCAGCCTCATTTTGGGTCGACTCAATTACCAACCGTTAATGCCAACGCTCGTGGCGAAGTCAACTTTACTTTTACGGTTGATGAACAGGCCGGTGGTGATACAAGTATCATCCTTGACGGGAAAACAACCAATATCAGCCAGACTGCATCTGGTATATTCAAAATAACCGGGCAGCTGGTTTCGGTCTATCCAATTTCGGGTAAACGGAATGATTCCATCCTGATTACAGGAAATGGTTATCTTCGAAGTACTCAAGTTTACTTAGATTTTGGCAATGTTAAATCATTATCTAGTGCTGTTGTTTCTGGTAATGGCACCTTTGAGTTGCGTTTCTCTGTACCAAGCCAACCACGTGGACTGGCCGAAATGCGAATTCGTAGTTCTAATCAAGAAATTGCTGATGAAACGGCTACGTTTAACGTTGAAGGTTCATTGTCTGTTTCTCCTGAAAATGCCAATGTTGGTAACACATTAACGATTTACGCTTATGCGATGTTGGCTGGAGAGGAAGTGAAAATTCACATCCGAACTAAGGAAATCCTTGCTACTGCTGACAATGTAGGTCGAGTTCAAGTCAACTATACAGTACCACAATTACCAAATGGTGAAATTGCTATTGAGTTGTCGAGTACTAATTTATCAGCACCATTGATCACTAAAGTTACAATTGCTCCCCGTTTGATTTTTAGTAAATCTTCGGCTCCGGTTGGTGAAACAATTGAAGTGCAAGGGAGCGGTTTTGATCCCACCCAAAAAGTTGCGATTAAAATTGGAAATACAATTCCCGCTAATTTATCCGAGATTATAGTTGACGATTTTGGCAGCTTTGGTACCGACAGAGATTTGAGTTTTACTATTCCACAGACTGGTGGACAACTTATCATTCTTCGAGCCGAAAATGTAGTTGGTGCTCAGCCGTTAGTTGGCAATAACCTCAAATATGGTGGTGTTGAGCAGATTATCTATATTACTGGTGCAACACCAACTACACCTCAGCAACCAGCTACGCCTCAGCAACCAACTACGCCTCAGCAACCAGCTACGCCTGCTCAAACGATTACTGTTACTGACAATTCAGATGGGAATACAGATGCGAATGATGCGAGTAGCAAAGACAGACGCGCAAGAGTTGGAGATACATTAACACTAAGTGGTGAAGGTTTTGGTTCTTATGAGCCAATTTCGGTTACTTTAGGACCACAGTCATTTCAAGCTAGCACACTAGCGGATGGTCGTTTCTTGGCTACCTTTGTTATAGCTGATCAATCTGATGGTGATAAAGATCTAAAA
>CAYVHK010000111.1:0-11541 GCA_964451145.1 uncultured bacterium
ATATTTCGGGTGATCAAGTCTACACGTTCATGTGAAATATGAACCGGGATTTCGGCTTGCTGACTAATCTTGAGTGTTTCCTGCCAAGCCTTAGCACGACCTAAAAGTTCGTAACGAACATGTGCTGCATAAAGACCACCGTAGGATTGTACCACTCGGCATAATGTGACCAATTCATTGAAATCGGCGTTGGCACTAGGCTGATAGTCCAGCCCTAGGCAAATACCCACAGCCCCCGTCTCCATCCAACTCTGGGTTAATCGTTTCATCTGTCGCAATTCTTCTGTGGTAGCTGGTCGATTTTCCCAACCCATTACTGCCAAACGAACAGCACAGTGTGGTACTTGAGGACAGACATTGGAGGGAATCCGTCCGCCAAATAAAGCGAGATAATCTTCTGGATGTGGCCAATTGAGATTTTGTAATTCGGCTGGCAAATCGCCATACGCAAATTGCGTATACTGCCAAAATTGGCGAGCGGTTGTGGGCTTCATTCCCGACCAGCCGAAACCATCCGGCGCAAGCATTTGTGTAGTAACTCCTTGTTGAATGCCTGCATATTGGTCGCGACCTCCGAGTAAGGAAATTTCTGAATGGACATGTACATCGATGAAACCAGGACAAACAGTTCGGTTGGTAGCATTGATTACTTGCCGGCATCTGCCAGATTCAGTTGCTTGACTAAGATCCCCAATAGCTATGATTCGCTCACCAATAATACCAACATCGGCAATAAATGCTGGTTGATAACCAGATCCGTCAATGACAGTTCCCCCCTGAAAAATGAGATCAAAATTCATAGTTCTACTATCTACCGATTAGCTATTTGCATAACAGCCCCACCATACAAGTGAGGAAATTGAACTTCGACTTTTTGCCAGTTAAGCCCTAAGTCTGTGGTTTCGTAAAGTTGGTTATCTTCAATAATTACCTAAGCTGATTCAGTGTCGGTTACAAAGATCTGGAAGGTGTTTATATTCCGTTCAATCTGGTTAGGCAATCCTTGCACTGTTTCCCAACTTTGACCTGCATCCCGACTACGATACAAATCAGCTGAACCACCTGCTGGTCCGCTAGAAATTGAGGTTAAGCAAACTTGGCCAGATGGAAAAATAGCACAGGCACGTTGATAATGGTGGGGTAAGTTTTGGCTTGTACAGGTGAAGGTATCTCCTGCGTTGCGACTATAATAAAATCCGCTTGCAGTGGCTGTAAAAACGATGGTGGGATTTTGAGGATCTACAACAACTTGATGTACGTCCATTTCTAATCCATCCTTGAGATTTTTCCACGATTGGCCATTATCAGTTGATTGTGCAATCCAGCCAACGTGAATATTAGCATAGAGTGTATCATCTGAACTGATGGCGAATGATCGTAGGTCAGGTGGTCCCCCCCAAGGTGTTTTCCACAATTTTCGTTCCGGGATTTGGTCAAAACTAGTTGAAAAATTGAGTTGGCCGTTTTCGACTATTGCTATTCTCGCTTTATTTGTCCCAACCAGTACTTGGCCATTTCCCGTCCAACATAGGCATTGAAGTTTCCAATCTGTGTCGACTATCTTTTCCCACTGTTCGTCTCGGCAAAGCCAAACCTGATGCCAATCGACGATCACTGCTAATTGATTATGTCCAACAGCACCGGCAATGACTGGTTGTTGAAATGGAACATTGGCAATAAGATCACCTTTGATGTCTAAAATTCCTTGGTTTGAGAATAGCCATATGCTGTTCATGACATGTTGCCTCCTGATTAATATTGAGTCTAGTTGGTGACGAATTTGGGTTGACCTTGTCCATCGTTGATCACATAGCTACGGGTTGGAATAATGGTTTTATGGGGAATAACTAAATCGACAGATAGGCTATTCTCAATCACCGTTCCATCACCGATTCGAACGTGATTTCCAATTCGAATCAGGCCAGGCTGGCCCGATTCGAATTCGGCGATTGTTAAGTCTGGTTTGACAGTTCCAATTACAACTGAAGAACCAATTCTTACCTCACGACCAACTTGAATCAGGCCGTATATTTCGGTATTGGCACCGATCACCGAGTAGTCGCCAATATCCACTCGACCAAAAACACCAACGTCAGTACTAATCTGAACGAAGTTACCAATCGTTGGATGACGATGCTGGTTTTTCGTCGACAACCCACCTAATGTGCAGGGGTAAATTACACAACCAGAACCAATAATACCGGTTTGCCCGGTAGTAATACCTCGATGAGTATGGTCGAAGAAATTAGCATCACCGATCTGTGTTTCGGGGTGAAGATCAGCTTGATAGTATCGACCACCCAACTCAGAAATTACCCGTGGTAGAAGTGGAACCGAAGCCACACTCGAGGTGGCCAGAGCGTGTGCTACATCGTGATAAAATTGAACTCGCCAACCAGGATAACTACTCATTACTAGTTGCATCTGATAGTCAAAGGCTTGTGGAAGATCGGATTCCGCTAAAAAACGGTTGTATAAATGTGGGTTTCTTTCTAAAATGGATTGGTTAATGAGTTCTGAGATTTTGGTGTTTGCCAACGGGTCTGAGACTGTGAAGTTATGGTCGCGAAGATTCCAATCACGTTTGTATTTTCGGTTTAGATAGGCATCCCAAACCGCTGGGTCCTTCAAAGAAGCGAAACGATTCCAAAAAGCTCGCTCCTTCAGTTTCGGTAGTTGTTGGAAAAAATCGAAGGTGGTGGTAATAGACAACTCTTCTGCGGCACTGGCTTCGCTGACAGCTAAAAAAGACTGTGCCACCATAGCGTAGAGTTGATCAACCATCTCGATCAGGGATTCTCTAAAGGTAGGTTTCAACTTCGCCAAAGGTACTGCATTGTGAGATCCTGGTGCTACCAGTTCCAGTAAGTTACCCAGAATAGTTTCTAATATATCTCGGTTAACAAATCCTCGTCCCGAGAGCTGAGACAAAATTTGTGGATCCACCGACTCAATCTGCAGTGCTGACAATTCTACCTGATTGTAAGTCATGTAAAGGCTTTCAACTACTTTCTGTAATCGATTTTCTTTTTGTTCTGAGTAATGAGTGCTAAAAATTGAGATCATTTTTATACTAATTCCATATCACACTTTTTCAATTTGCAATTCATATGCGAAGATGAAATTTTAGTGTTCACATGTGGCTAGATGACAGTTGAAAAAAATTAAATAAGAGGTGAAAACGCCAAATGAACTGATTTCTAAAATGTACTTGTATCATGTCCAGATACTCTCTCTGGTTGAGGCTGGCAAAATTCCAACGGCAATTTCGCTTCTAATCGTTGAAGAAACCTCCAAATCAATCGACACATTAAGGAGAAAAAATGCCGTTCCTTTTCATCATATTTCGCTAAGTTGTTGATTATAAGTATATCCATCAGCACGTATTTGAAACCAAAAAACAGTACATTTACCATTTAATCGCATTTGACTTACGAAAAATCTGGTGTGTAAGGCCAAGATAGTAAAAGTGGCATGTTTTAAGTATGTTGATAATAAACTCAATTTCGCCTATCAATTAGACTAAATCGCCATATAATAACACGGTTAACGAGTAGCTTGATTCAAAAACTGGATTTTCTGGTTTAAATATCATAAAATGGTGCATTCGAGAGTCGTTGGTGTCGATTGATTGAGAAATAGAATAGTGATTGAGAAATAGAATAGGAGAGTAGAAAATGGCAAGAACAGGACGAGCCGTCATTGCTAACGGTCAAGATTTTGAAATTCGTCAGTATCCAGTTCCCGATCCAGAACCAAATACACTCTTATTAAAGCAAGAAATGGCAGGTATCTGTGGCACGGATCTGCACAACTGGCAAAATGGTTTCCAAAACGAAACTCTATTAGGCCACGAAAATGTGGGGATAATTGAGGCAATCGGTATAGGTGCAGATACTGATTATACTGGTAAGCCAATTCAAGAGGGGGACCGCGTTGTTTTTGCACCTGGTGTTCGTGGATATACTGCTTATGGTTTTCGTACTGAACCGGACAATTCGCCCCATTTTGGTGGTGGGTTCGCCGATTACATGTATCTCAATCTTCCTAATACCTGTTTTTTAAAAACAGAAGTTTCGCCAGAGATAGCCGTTTTAACTGAACCATTTACCATTGGCGTTCACGCTGCTATGCGAAGTGGTATCCAAATTGGTGATACAGTGGTAATTCAAGGTTCTGGAGCTATCGGTTTGGTAACGCTCATCTGTGCTAAAATTAGTGGAGCTGGCAAACTAATTATGGTTGGTGGCCCCGAAGGAAGGTTAAATTTAGCCAAAAAGATGGGGGCTGACATTACTATTAACATTGACGAAGTACCATCAGTTCAGGATCGTACTGAGTTGGTGAAATCACACACGAAAAATGGCGAAGGGGCTGACGTAGTGCTGGAATGCGCTGGCTTTCTGCCTGCTACGCCAGAAGGTTTAGGATATGTGCGCTATGGAGGCGTTTTTGTCGAAGTTGGTCACTTTGTTGACATGGGATCAATGGATTTCAATATTAACCAACTTTTGATGCGTAAAAATCTGCGCTTGGAAGCTGTTTGGGGTAGTACCTATGAGCACTTTGTTCGCGGATTACCGATTTTGGAAAAGAATGAATTTCCATTCGTTGAAATGATTAGTCATGTTCTTCCGCTGTCTCGTGTAAAGGAAGGATTTGAAGCTTTGAACGGCAATTACCAGCTTGAGTCAGAAACCACAATCAAAATTGTGGTTCAAGCCGAATTAGAATAGTTAAAATTATGTCTGATAACGATAAAAAAAAGAAACTACCCACCCCACAAGAAATTCAGCAAGAGTTTGAATCTTTTCTCAAAAAGAAATACGGCGACAGCGTAAAATTTTCCGTCTCCTCGCCCAGTCTGGAGTCGGACACTGTAACCGAAACACCGCCCAAAAATAAAAAAAGAACGGCTGCAGACCTAAAGTTTGATTATAAACCAAAAGAGGTTAAACAATACCTCGATCGATTTATTATCAAGCAGGATGAAGGAAAAAAAGCTTTATCTATTGGTGTTTGCGATCACTATAATCACGTTAAAGATTGTCTTGATGATCCTAAGATGTCGGATTTTGATTACGCTAAGCAAAATATTATTGTTCTAGGACCAACCGGCGTTGGCAAGACCTACATGATTAAGCACATTGCTAAGCTGATTGGTGTACCCTTTGTCAAAGCTGATGCTACTAGATTCAGTGAGACGGGTTACGTGGGCGCCAATGTAGATGATTTAATTCGGGATTTGGTGTCTCAGGCCGAAGGTGATATTGAGTTGGCCCAATATGGAATTGTCTACCTAGATGAGGCAGATAAATTGGCAACTCCTCCCAATATCATCGGACGAGATGTCAGTGGACGAGGAGTTCAGTTTGGACTGCTAAAACTGATGGAGGAGACTGAAGTCGATCTGCGAGCCAGTGGAAATGTTAATGCTCAACTAGAAACAATGATGGAATTTCAAGCCAAAGGAAAAGTCGAGCAACAGATGGTAAATACTCGACATATTTTGTTTATTATCAGTGGGGCTTTCAATGGCCTGCAAGATATTATCAAAAAACGAATGAACCAGAAAAATATTGGCTTTGGTGCAGAAATTCAGGTTGATGACGACGACGCTCAGTATATGCACCATGTCACGTCTCAGGACTTTATTGATTTCGGCTTTGAGCCGGAGTTCATTGGTCGACTTCCGATCCAGGTAGTTTGCGAGGAATTGGAAGCAAAAGATCTATACGAGATTTTGAGTAACTCTGAAGGATCAATCATCCGCCAGTACGAACGTGCCTTTCAATCTTACGGTATCAATGTTATGTTTGCGGACGAAGCCCTGCACGCCATCTCAGTTCAAGCCCACAAGCAAAAAACAGGTGCTAGAGCCTTGATGACTGTCTGTGAAAAGGTTCTACGAGATTATAAATTTGAATTGCCTTCAACTAGTATTGATGAGTTTGTGGTTACGGTTGATGTGGTTAATTCTCCACAAGCTGAGCTAATCAAAATCTTAGCCGATTCGAATTATAATCGCCAATTGGTAGCTGTGGAAAAGGTTCGTCGGTACGAGATCGATTTTGCACAAAAACACAGCATGCAGATTTTGTTTGACGATCAAGCAACTGCCATAATATGTCAAATGGCTGAAGTGCAGCAACCAGAAGAAATCTGTGCCCAAATCCTTGAAAGTTACGAACATGGTCTGAGTTTGATTAAACAGAATACAGGTGCTAGCCAATTTGTTTTAACCAAGCAAGTTGTCGAAGACCCTGATGCAGTCCTAGAAAAATGGATTCGTGAATCTTACTTGGCGAAGTCTAAAGATCCAGACTCGGCCAACTCCTAAACGTAGCTGATTGGATGTTCCTGCTTTACAATTTCATTATTAGCGTTAAAGATCTGTAAACGTTAGGCCGAAATTTGTCGTTGGATAGTCAATCGTCTGTTTGAGACAAACTAGCTGCTAAGTGGGATTTTGTCTGTCAGAATAAACTTCAATATCAAAAAGATAATCAAACAATTATGAGAAGTTCTAACCCTGCAATTGGCCCGAATACCTTCACCGGTTTCGGTTACGTTGATCAATCTATGACCGTTTACGGCACGGTCAATAAAAGTGTTCTATTGTTGCTACTGATTGCCATATCGGCTACAATGGTTTGGGCTATTCCAGCACTGACTGGTATTGGTCTAATCGCCTGTTTACCTGCCTTAATTTTGGCTGTTGTAACTACCTTCAAACCGGAATGGGCTCGAATTACTGCTCCGCTCTACTCGATCCTAGAAGGCATTTGTTTGGGAAGTTTTTCGTTGTTGATTAACAGAACTTATCCTGGTTTGCCTATGCAAGCGGTCGTGTTGACTTTTGGTGTCTTTTTTACCATGTTGGTTGCTTATCGTTCGGGTATCATTCAAGCTAACGAAAAATTCAAATCCATTTTAATACCTGCTATTGGCGGCATCATGATTTGTTACTCTATCTCTTTGATAATGAGTATTTTTGGGATTCAAAATTCGTTAATTCACGGTAATGGATTATTCTCCATCGGTTTTAGCATTGTGGTGGTAATCATAGCTGCTCTGAGTCTAATCCTTAACTTTGAGTACATTCAAACAGGCGAGCAGCAACGTGCTCCACAGTATATGGAGTGGTATGCTGCCTTTAGTCTAATGATAACCTTGGTTTGGTTGTACGTTGAAATTTTGAGTCTATTGGCAAAATTGGCTTCACGTAGTCAAGATTAGGTCGATGTACAAGACTAGTATAAAGTATCAGTTGAAATTCCGATTTCTAAGGAAATAAGCCGATGGACAAATTGTCTGATGAGATGTTAGTGGCTCAATTTCAAGGTGGGCGACGAGATGCCTTTGATGTTCTAATGGGGCGTTATAAGCAGAAAATTTATGCTTACCTGTTGCGTTCTGTCAAAAACTATGAGGATGCTGAGGAGTTGACAATCGAAGTCTTTATCAAAATTTACCGGGCATTGGAAACCTGGCAACCAAGGGCTAAATTTACCACTTGGATTTATAAAATCGCTCACAACTTGTCAATAGACCACTATCGAGCCAAATCACGTCGGACGACAGCCTATTTGGATGATGAAAATTCAGGAATTGATGAACCAACCTCAATGGATCGTCGCAGTAATCCAGAAAATGAGGTTCTAGAAAAAGACCGACATCGATTGATCGGAGAAGCTATAGAGCAACTTTCCCCCAATCAGCGAAGTGTTTTTGTAATGAGTCGATACGATTGTCTGCAAATTCGAGAAATTGCAGAGGTTTTAGGTATGGCTGAAGGAACGGTTAAAATTCATTTGCATCGAGCGGTCAAAAAACTGAAAAACATCCTTCAGCCAATGTGGGATAAGGGAGAAATTTAGGTTTGTTATTATGTGTCCGCAAAGAGAATTAATATTCAATTCCTATCCGAATGGAGATGCCAATTTGAATCAAAAATTGGCCAATCACGTTGCTGATTGTTCCTATTGTCAGGATTATTTGGGTGATTTCGACCAAGTGGCTCAATTGACAGAAACGATCAATTCTTATAAGGTTAATTTAGACCAAATTGAAATTGAGGTGTACAAACGACTAGCGATCGAGGCGAAAACAGAAATCTCACCGACCGATTCCATTGATAAACAACATCGTAACCTTGATTCAATCGACTTGTTAGTTCACTTAAGAGGAATCATTCGCTTTTTCTGGTTTAACCTACACGTGCGCCAGTTATTTTGGCTAACAGCCTTAACTGTAGTTTTGCTTGTTAGTTGGAAATATTTGACACCGAAGGATAATTTGAACTCATCTACTTCAATATCTAGACCTAGGTTGGAAACTTTTCGTCAGGAACAATTACGCCAGCATATAGAGGAAGCCAATACGATGCAATACCTAAAGAATGATAGTCAAACTAGTCAAAGTATCCTTCGCTTAGTAAAAGAACAAGCACAGGGTACTGAGCTAGAATCTTATGCTGGTCAACAAATCCAGATCGCTCAAAGTCAACGCCGATAGGCAAACACCCTATATTATTACTATTTTTATCTTATTTTTTTGGTTTGAAGTGTCGGTTGTTTTTTTCGCAAAAATCTCTAATTAGTTGGGTCTTTTCAGTTGTTAGTTATTGCCTAATATCTTGTCAAATTACGGCTTTAGCTCAGATTGAGAACCTGAGTTCGCTCATCGAATTAGGTCGCTACGGTAGTGCGGAACGACTTTTGCTTACACTAAAAAATCGTGCTAAGCGTCCGGGAGAAGTCAATGATATCAATCATCGGCTGGGCGAGCTTTACTACCAATATACCCACCAATACTTACAAGCTTTAGTTGCCTACGAGAATATTATTGGTCTGCCGGATGGACATTTGGCTGATGACCGTTACTTGGCCCAGATCAAGCGAGGGGACGTTTTTTGCAGGATAGGTCAGCATAAAAGAGCTATTCAAGCCTTCCAATCACTAATGGAACTTGTGCCGAGCAATCACTTTGCCCACCAAACTGCCCAACTTCGAATCCGCACTATTCAGGATGCTTTAGCCAAAAGGAAAAAGTATCAATTATTTCTCAACCAATCGACTGAACCGAAAATTGACAAAGCAGAAGCTAAATTTCGGATGGCTGAGTTGTATCGACAACCTCTTAATCAACCTCAGGAGGCGGTCTTTTATTATAACCAGGTTGTCGCAGAGTTCCCGGGAACGCGGTTTGCACCGGAATCGCTTTGGCGAATGGGAAATGTCTACAATCGAATTCTGCATCAAACCGATCTTGCCATAACACACTATCAACAGGTCGAAAATCAATATCCAACCTGCGCCTTTGCTTCCGACTCGATTTACCAAATTGCTCGTATTTACTGCCGAAAACAGCAGTTTCGGGTGGCCCGTCCGCATCTAGAAAAAGTGATTGATCACTACCCATCATTTTGGAAAATGTATGCTGTTTTCTACTGGTTAGGGCTGGCTTGTGAAAGCCCAATTAAGATCGAAAATGCCGATTATCGTTCCTCCATCAATGCCTACAAAACCTTTCTGAACCTATATTTGCCAGAGCTAGAATCGACTGATTTTGGTGAAATTGCCAAACACCAATTAGATCGGCAGACGATCAGTACTCAAATTGAGCGGAAGATTGCCCAACTAGAAGCTAACTTACCAGTTCAGGAATGGCAACAATTTGAGTTTGTTATTTCTGAACAAAATTTCTCGACAGCCTTAAATATTGGTCGTCGAATAATTGCCGATTTTCCAAATACTAAGTATGCGAAAAAGGTTAGGACTCAAATACCAAAGATTACGAAACAGGCAGCTATCCAACAGCTGAAAAAGACACCTGACGGTCCTGCAACCTTACTACAGATGGGATTAATCTATGAACACGAATTACAAAATTCAGAATTGGCCCTAGATGTTTATGGTCAATTGGTTAAAACCTGTCCTGATTCTGATTGGGTAGCTGAAGCCCTTTATCGAATGGGTATTATTCATCTTTTCGAGTATAAAAACATTGGCCAAGCCATTGAACTTTACAATACTTTGACCCGGCAATATGCCTACTCAATGCAAGCAATGCAGGCTAGTTTTCAGTTGGGGGAGATTTACCGACACTTACAGCAGTTTGATTTAGCCGTACCTGCTTACCAATTGACAGCCAAACATATCGAGCAAGAATTGTATTTAGGAGATGGATTTCAGGATAGTTTCGCTGATCAAGCTGAATTTCGGATTGCAGCTATCTACTATCAACAAAAAGACTGGCATTCAGCCCTAAATGCTTTTCAGGACTTTCTACGAAATCGACCAAATTCTCCCCGTTTGGCTGCAGCTTGCACTTACTTAGGACTAATTTATCAAAGCACTAAACAAAAATCAAAAGCTATTGCCGCATGGCAAAGAGCAATTGATGTTATCCAAATACAAGGGCCGATCCAATCTCAAATGGTGATGAAAGAACTCAAGTCAACCGAAAGTATGGAAAAAATTCGATTGTCAAATCAGGTAATCAGAGACAATGCCATTCCTGAACCAATTACGGCTAGTAGGACAACTTCTGGGAAACATGAGAAAAATAAAGCTGATTCATCGCAACAACCAAATAGTATTAGTCGCCAAGTTATTGAATGGCTTCACCGTCTGCAGAATCATTAAATATCGATCGGTTGTCCATGAATTAAGACTGACTGGACTTCTAAGTTCGGTTGGAGTAGAACTAAGTCGGCATCCTTGTCTTCACTGATCGACCCTTTTTTGTCATCGATTCGAAGATTTTGAGCTGGAGTCAGAGTTGCCATCATTATTGCTTTGCTCAATGGAATGCCCCAATTAACTACATTCCGCAGTCCTTGCATTAAAGTAATTTTACTACCGTATAAAGTCTCTTGCTTAGTGTTAACATTATTCCACATTGCACCATCCCGAATATAGCGTTCAGGCTCCTCTCTTGACTGCCAAGCATTGACCTTAGGTCGCCAAACAAAATCTTCCTGCCACTGATCAGTTGTTAGACCGGCGAACTCCAAACAGTCAGAAACTAGGCCAATGTGTTCTACGCCTTTAATCTTAATCAAATTTTTCCCCCAAATTGGGTGAACATGATGACCATCGCAAATTAGTTCCGAATGAATATTATCACTTGATAGTATTGCTTCCAAAACACCCAGCTGCCTGTGATGCATTCCACTCATACCATTGAAGGTATGGGTAGCTCTTGTAATTCCATTATCAATGGCAGACTTTGTCAACTCATAACTGGCGTTAGTATGTCCCAAAGCCACCACAATATGATTGTAGTTTTCCGCTGATTGATCAGATAAGTGTTTGGTGAAAACGAGATCAGGGTCCCTTTCAGGGGCAATGGAAATCACTTTCAGTGTGCCGTCAGAATGTTCCCACATACGATGAAATTCTTCAAAATTGGGTGGACTCATTGTGTCAGGATTTTGTGCCCCACACTTTTCCACGCAGCCAAACTTACCTTCGACATAGGATCCCAAAACATTAGCTGCATTTGTTATTGGATTGTCGACGACGTGAGCAATTG
>CAYVHK010000111.1:11551-15522 GCA_964451145.1 uncultured bacterium
ATAAAGAAACCTCGATTTCCTCAGTTTTAGCCGACGAAGTTGCCATTAATAGGGAAGTGACTCCATGTCTCGCGTGAGCACGTGCGATGTGAGCGATATCAGCCGGATCACCAGTCATTGTATGTCGCCCACCACCACCATGCACTAGAGCGTCGATTAGGCCCGGTATTACCAATAATCCATCAGCATTGATAACTTTCGCTCCTTCGGTAGGCGTATCTGTCGATATTCGTTTAATTTTACCTTCTTCGATGAAAATATTTTTTCGATCAAGCATCTCAGGAGCATAAACTTGTCCACCCACAATAACGGTCGGTTGGTTTATCATCTGTTCTCCACTTCCAAATTTATTTCTAATTTTTTAATAATTACGTTGCCAATGCCAACTAGAATTGCCAGATATAATCGGTTGAATTTCCGGTGGCAATGAGGCGATGAATTCGGGATCGACCTCGTTTCCTGGCCAAGGTTGAAACATGGTTGGTGTATAACCAGCCACTAGAATTGTTCGCTCGTTATCAGAATGGATAGCGGTAGTACTGTGGATCAGGGATTCGGCGAATAATAGTACATCACCAGCTCTGGCTTCAACTTGATAAAGGAGATCGTCGTCAGCCAAGGCGGCTTCGACCATATCTTTTTCAGGCCAGGTTAGTCGATGACTACCAGGAATCAAACATGTTCCACCATCATCTGGCCCCACGTCAGTCAGGTAAGCCAAAGTTTTAACAAAGATACAGTGGAATTTTTCTTGTTCAATGTAAGTACCCCAACCGTGTTTAGTGCCTCGATGAAGTGCTGTTGGATGATACTTTCGTGATTCTAGTTGGGAACCTTCATATTCTGGGTTTCTGCGGTTAATAATAGCTTCGGTTTCCTCTAATCTCACTTCGCCCCCAACAATTTCTTTCACTAATGGAATCAATTTAGGATGAACTGCATAAGCCAACAGTGAATGGTGATATTGGATTAAGTTACCCAATAAGATATGATGTTTCCCGGAACGATGAACGTAAATCGGTGGAATCTCAGTACCACTTTCAATAACGGTTTTTGCTGATTGAAGAGAGTGATGAAGCATTGTTATCTCGTCGGTATTTAACACGTGCCTCAACACGACGAAACCATAAATATCAAAGTGCAGTCTTTGAGAATGGGTTAAATTCACTGGGCGATCTCCTCGTAATATTGGTTGATAGATCGACGATACACAGCGGCTACTCTGCTAACTGGTAGTTGAGAAAGTTGCTCTTGCCTTTTGATCTTAGTTAATCGAAGAACTAGTAACTGTTTCATCTGACGGATATTATCGATAGCAAAATCAAAATTATAATACGACTGATCAGGCTGTTTTTGATATAAGGAGCTTAACGTATCCAATAACAATTGGCCTGATTTTTCCGACAACCATGAGTAGTGAGACATGCTTTCCATTTGCTTGATAAGATCATTTGGCAGATCGGTCATTTGGGTATCTTGTAGCTGATCTTCCCATCGTCCCAACTGATCAATCGTATTTGCTAAGTGTTCCTCATCTGTTTGAGCCATTTTTTCTCCAGCATAAAAGAGATGTTCGGTGGCAACTCTCATAGAACTAACAATTCGATTTTGGTTGCGCTGAGCATTATCGAATTCTTTATGGTGCAGGCTTATTTGGACCTCACTCATCATTTTTTCAACATCGTCTTGGGATATGCATTCAGACGTTTTGGCAACCGATTGAGCGGCTTCGCTTCGTCCTTTACTCTCCAGAGATTTTTGAAGATTAAACAGATTTTGTTCAATTTCTTGTAATTTTTTTTTAATGTGCCCTTGGCTTCGCACTAATTCCGTTGCCTTCTGAAAGTTTCGAGAATTTGGTTTGATTCTGGTGTCATTGTCCCGATTTTGTTCTTGGATTAGACTAATTGTTTTTGTCTGCAATCGTCTTTGTCGTTTTATCGTCCAGTCAATTTGGCTCTGGGTTAACTCTAACGCTTGCTGGGTCTGCTGAATCTGCATTCGCTTCAGTTTTCGCTCTACTTTTTTAAGCTGATCTTCGGCCTTTTGTCCGTAAGCACTAGCTGACTGAATTTTTTTTTCACTTAGTGCTTGAGCTGCCTGGCTTTGAAATTTGGCTGCTAATTTTAGGGTGGCTCCTAACGGTTGATCGATTTCTCTATCTAACCCCAGGTGAGACAAGAACTGGCCTTGATCGGATAAATTTTGCGTCTGTTGGGCAATCTTTCGTTGACGTTGACTGATTCGTCCTATGTTGGTTGGTTCGTTGGATGTAGTGTTGATAACCAATCGACCTAAATGCTGATAAGATTCGGTTAAAGTTGCTTGTTGTTGCCGGTTCTGACGAACCGAAACCATCAGGGCTTGTAATCGCTGCTGGTTTCGGAAGTCGTCGTCTAGTTGAGATTTTTCTAGTTGACTTTGTAACTGATCCATCTCTAGTTCGAAATCTTCAGCAAATTGTTGCTTTTTTTCCGGCTTTATTTGAGTTAGAATTTTCTCTAATTTGGTTGTGGATTTAACCAAATACTCCAAAGCGACTTGTTCGGGAATTAGAGCCAACCAAGGTCGGTTATTAACTAGTTGATCGATAGCCAACCCCATTTGTTCAATGGATTGCTCTAATAGTATCAATATTTCAGGTTTAACCGACAGTGTGGCCATCAGCACTCTAATTTTTTCTACTAACTGTTGCGTTTTTTGTTGTAGCTGTCGTTGAGTTGTTGATATCGATTGAGCCGATTTTTCCGGTTGTAAATTATCTGATAGGCTTTTCCATGTTCGACGAATGAGATTTTTTTGTTCCTCAGCCAATAATACTAAAGACTGGATAGTTGGCGAATCATTTGGATCACTTAGTTTCGCTTCCATCTTTTGATATTTCTCGTTAAGCGGTTTAATCTCGATAAAATAAATGTCGGATTGAACCCTTTGGTTCCCAGTATCAAGGGCTGAAATTGAATAAGTAATTATATCGCCAGTGGATAGATCAAGTTCCTCGAGATAAAGAGTATAGATTTTTTGTTGCGATCGGTTCTCATTTTGTTCATTTTTGTGGGTCAGGATTCCATTTAGATTGGGTTCAAGTACAATAGGAGATCCACTACCTATTTGATATAAAAATTGAACCGATTGTAACCCAAAATCATCATTAATATTGGCTTTAATTTGTACTTCAGACAACTGAGTTAGCCGTAGATCACGTTTCGGCTCGGTAATTTCTATTTTCGGTTTTTTATCCAGATTCGGCCGTATTTGGTAGACAATTGGTTCTTGATTAGTAAAACCATCTACACATTGCAAGCTAATTTTGTAGATTTGGTCATTTGGCTGTAGCCGGTACTGAAATTGCAAAATATTACTGTCCACAATTTTAATTGGAATTGGCTCATCTTGGTTAAACCCAACAGTTGCAGTGGATATACCTTTATTGGTCGTTAATCGAACTGTAGCGACCGTGCCAAATATTCCTTCTAAATTACCGTTGTTATATTGGGTTGTTGGTTTGAAGCTAGTGTAGATTGGATATTCGTAATCGACTTCAACCATCATGACAACTGGTGGATCAAAAATTTGAACTGTATAGACAGGCGATTGCCTGCCATTGCTTGATAGGTGATAGCGGAAGTCGGACTGCAAATTGAAGCGTTCGTAGACAAATTGATTTTGACTTTTTTGGTACAAAGAAACTTCAAGCAGTGAAAGTCGACTATCCCTAACTTTGGATTCAGTTCGGTTGAGATTTTGAAAAGTGGCAATGACTGACTTGGGTTGTCGACCAGTAGTACGAACAATAAGTGGTAGGCTGTTACCTCTCAACAACCGAATATCCCCGGGTTCAACGATAAATCGAGTTGCTAATACTGGCAATAATTGCTTCCATGGAGTTAAAAGGCGATGTCCAGAAATTTCCATCTGTTTGGGGAAGTGTTGCACCACTAATCCAAGGATCATCAAAAGACCAAGTGCTG
>CAYVHK010000112.1:0-3838 GCA_964451145.1 uncultured bacterium
TGAGCCTCAGTCTCATTAAGGGTCGGGGAATCAAAAAAATCATAATAAAAAGGAATTAAAAAATTGAAATATAAATTCTGCGTCGTTTTATCTATCATTTTAGCTTGTGCTATCGTCTGTATTGCCCAAACAACAGAAGAATTGATTGTTTACTCTGGACGGAGTAAGAGTTTAGTCGATCCGATTATCAAACAATTCGAAAAAGAAAGTGGAATTAAGGTGAGGGTAAAATACGGTAATACAGCCCAGTTAGCTTTGACTTTAATGGAAGAAGGTAAAATATCACCGTCAGATCTTTTTTGGGCTCAAGATGGCGGTGCTCTGGGGGCTATTAGTAAAGATGGCTTATTTACCCCACTACACGCAGAAATTTTGTCTGTTGTACCGAAAAAATTCCAAGCTGCTGAAAACCAAGATTGGGTAGCGACAAGTGGTCGTGCAAGAGTGATTGCTTATTCCACAAAATATCTGAAAGCTGAGGATGTGCCATCTAGTGTCTTTGATTTGACGGACCCGAAATGGAAAGGTAGGGTTGGCTGGGCTCCGCGTAACGCTTCTTTCCAATCCTTTGTTACTGCCATGAGAATTTCGGTTGGACAAGAAAAAACTGAAATTTGGTTGCGTTCTATGAAAGATAATGGAACCAAAAATTACCCCAAAAACACACCGATCATTCAAGCTTTAGCTGCCGGTGATATCCATGTCGGTCTACCTAATCATTATTACCTACTTCGTTTTAAGAAAGCTAATTCTAAATTCCCAGTCAATCAAAAATTTTTCGAATCTGAGGACATTGGTAATCTAGTCAATGTAGCTGGAATTGGTATTCTTAAAAACAGTCGCCAATCCGAACTAGCAAAAAAATTGGTTCGTTATCTATTATCTCCAAAGGCACAACAATACTTTTCCAGCCAAGTTTTTGAGTATGCTGTCACTGATCAGATCATACCAAATCGACAACTATTGTCCTTAGACCAGTTGATCAGGCAGTCCCCAGCCATTGATTTAGGTCAACTCCATGATACAGAAGGAACGCTCAAATTGTTGCAAAAAGTTGGGCTCCTATAGGTGCGAAAACCACCCTGGTATTTGACTTTACCTGTCCTCATTATTGGGGTGGTTACCCTACTGCCGCTTGGCTACCTGTTAACAAAAGCTTTTAGTTCTACGTCATCTGAAATTATGAGGGTAATATTTCGCCAACGTAATTTTAAGCTGTTGACGAATACCTTGATTTTAGCTGTGGCGGTATTAGTTTGTAGTACCCTGATTGCAACGCCAATGGCTTGGTTAACCAGTAGTTCAGACCTAAAATTCAAAACGATCTTCACTTTGGCCGGTGTTTTACCTCTGGCCATTCCTGCTTATGTCACTGCCTATGCTTTGTTAAGCTTAACTGGCTTTCAAGGCCAACAGAGTTTGGGATTTGACTTGCCAAGTCTGAGCGGCTTTTCTGGAGCCTTAATTGCCTTAACCTTTTATACTTTCCCCTACTTGTTCCTCAATCTTAGGTCAGCTATGCTAGGTCTAAATTCCACATTGACAGACTCAGCCCGTAGTTTGGGCTATTCTCAGTGGTCTACCATTTGGCATGTTACATTTCCTCAATTAATGCCGGCATTTTTGTCTGGTGGATTACTAGTATTTCTACATGTGCTTGGTGATTTCGGGGTGGTTTCCCTAATGAGGTATGAAACCTTCAGTTATGCCATTTTTTCACAATACATGGCAGCTTTCGATCGTATATACGCAGCTTGGTTGGCATTGACTTTGATTGCACTGACCTTTTTGTTATTAGTTCTGGAATTTTACTTTCTAAGGCATAAGTATTATCATCAGACAGGAAAGTCACAAATCCAATCACCTTACCTGACACGGTTGGGAAAATGGAAATGGTTGGCTTATTCATTCTTATTTAGTATTCTTTTTTTTAGCGTGATTGTACCGACTTTTATTGTTCTATTTTGGTCCAGCAGAGGGTTTTCAATTTCAGTTTTAACCTCGTTGGTCGAAGTTATCTTCCAATCAGCCACAGTAGCCGTAATAACCGCTATTGTAGCTACCACACTAGCAATACTATTTGCCTATACTAGCACTCGTTATCCATCTGTTTTCTTCCGTGTCTTTGAACGACTGAGTTACATCGGTTATGCTACGCCGCCCTTGGCTTTTGGATTAGCTTGGATTTTTCTATCGTTACATGGCTTTCCTGTTATTTATCAAACTTTTTGGTTGTTGATTTTGGCCTATGTGTTACACTTTTTGACCGAATCCATTGGTCCAATTCGGTCGGCCATTTTACAAATTCCAATTCATTTAGAAGAGGCTGCTCGCTCTCTGGGACGATCACCATTCATTGCCTTTTGGCGGACCACCTTGCCACTTCTTCGAAACAGCATAATCGTCAGTTTTTCCTTCATTTTTCTAGCTGTTATGAAAGAGTTACCACTCACTGCTATTTTATCTCCAATTGGTTTTGATACACTAGCCCTTCGCCTTTGGTCGCATGCAGAAGAAGCTATGTTTATTGAAGCGGCACCATATGCCATGACGTTACTTTTGGTTTCTCTATTTTTTGTTGCCATCGTTTTTTTCAAAGAGAGGGAGTCGACTTAAATATGCTTACTGTCCAAAATTTAACCAAGAACTTTGACAAAAATAGAGTGGTTAATTCAATTAATTTTTCTGTCAAACAAGAAGAGATACTCGCTTTGGTTGGACCTAGTGGTTGCGGAAAAACGACTACTTTACGACTAATCGCTGGTTTTGAGCAAGCAGACAGTGGTCGAATCGAGTTAATGGGGAAATGTTTAGCAGGAGAAAATTATATTATCCCACCTGAAAAAAGAAACATTGGTTTTGTCTTTCAGAACTATGCCCTTTTTCCACACCTAACGGTAATCGAAAATGTAGCCTTTGGTTTGAAAAATTTACCTAAAGTGAAACGGATCAAAAAAGCTGAAAACCTGCTGGAGATGGTCCAGTTATCGGATTTTCGACACCGAAAAACACACGATTTATCTGGTGGAGAACAACAAAGGGTAGCTCTAGCGCGGTCCATTGCACCTAACCCCAAACTGATTTTGCTCGATGAGCCATTTTCGAGTTTAGATGCTGAATTACGGGAATCCACACGAAAAGAAGTTCATCTATTACTGAGGTCGTTTAATATGTCAGCGATCTTGGTGACGCACGACCAAGAGGAAGCACTTTCGTTTGCGGATAAATTAGCAGTCATGCACGAGGGAGAAATTGAGCAAATCGGCCCTCCAGAATTAATATACCGAAAGCCTCAAACTCAATTCGTCTCAAATTTTTTGGGTAAATCGAATGTTATTGAGGGAATAGCTGACGGTTGCCAAGTACAAACCAAAATTGGTTCCTTACAAATTGCAACTGAGAATTTTGGGCTAGTTTGTGTTTCAATTCGGCCTGAACATCTAGTAATGAAAAAACCAAATGGTGGATGTTTGGGAACTATTCGTAAGCGAGATTTTAAGGGCCATGACATGACTTATCAGATTACCTTTGACGAGTATCAGTGTTTTGTTCAAACTGGTTACGATTGCCAATTTCGTGTGGGACAACATGTTGAATTACAAGCAATTGAGTCAGCAGTCATTATTCCAAAGGGAAAAATCGATGACTAACCTGACTTAATTTACGGTAAATCGACCATCTTCTCTTTGTTTATCTGAGGCAATACCGCCCACATCTACTTTCTGAAGAAACATTTAGCTTCGCCTTCCCTCCTCTCATGGCAATTATATCAAGTTAACTACACTTGATGTAGAATGACGCGGATAATTCTATTAGAATCATCTGCGTCATTTTACGA
>CAYVHK010000112.1:3938-15013 GCA_964451145.1 uncultured bacterium
TTAACGTTATCAGAGATTTCGGTTGCTATTACTTTGTTCTGACTAGATCACTAAGTAATTTCCTGAACTGTATTTTTCTAATCATATTTGCACCTTGAAATTCCCAAATTATAGAGGTTTGGCTATTCCTAGTAGGTTCATTAAAATGAATCTTTATTGTGTAGGATTTTAACCTAATTTATTAATCCTATTTTGTTGTTTTGTTGGATTCGTAACTGCCAAAGGGAAGATTCAGCAAGGTTATCAATCATTTGGTGGGTTAAAACTGTATCAGCAGGTATATCATTTTTTAACCGCAATCCGGTCGTTAAATGATAAGGTATGGGTGTACTAGCGTCTGAGTTAGTTTCTGTCGTTGCTGGAGCAAGAAAGGTTTCAAAATCGGAATTATGACTGCCTGAAATAATCGAACCGGCCAATAAGCTAGTTCTAGATCGCCCAAAAGAATCATAATATTGTTTCATTTGTTGATCAACTAAAAAATGTTTTTTAGTCGCGACTGATAAAATTGAATAAGGTGTTTCGACACCACATAAATGATATGGGCGAAAAATTAGAAAGGACGTACCATTTTTATTACCAATATGCCCTTTGCTCTGAATGATTTGTCGAGAATATGCATTATTCGCATTAACCGTGAGAAAAACACCTCCACTCATGCTATTGTCATTGGCTGATCGAATGTAAGTGACTTGCTCAACAACGCCTCTCTGTTCCAATAGTCCTCCCTCAGTTTTCGGTGATAATGTAGCAGGGATCTCATTTAGCCATAAAATGGGGTGATGAAGTCGTGTTTTTTCGGTTTTTAAACCAGTAACATTGGCGACAATACCGAGTTCTGTCAAGTCATCTGTTCTAATATCAATAAGCTGATTGAGCAGGTCTCGGCGTTCGGTAACTGTTTTAATTAGCTCTGACGGATCGACTACTCTATTCACTTGATGAAAAAGATTAGCTTGTTCGATAGCTAGGCTCAATTCTCGGTCTCCTGACAATAGTAATTTTTTATTACTTAGATCAGCAAATAATTTTTGTTCCCCAAATTTCCCACCAGATAATATTTCTAGACCTATTCGACGAGCCCATTCAACAAGTGCTATCAACAGGCTAGGTTGGTCCCCATCGGCTGCTGTATAGGCCAAACCTTCGGCTTTGGCCATTTGCCTCAAAATTGGTCCTACCACGATATCAACTTCTTTCGTAACCATCACCACATGTTTACCATTTTTTAAAGCAGATTGAGCATGAACAGCACCTGCAATCGCATTTCCTGTTCCTTCAACAATTACCTCCAATGGTAAATCCATCATTAGTTGTGCGTCTTCTATAACTACTTTCTGACCAGATTGAATTGCTTTTGATGCCTGTTCTTGATTGTAGGCAAACACAATTTCATCATCAGCAATTCCGGCTAAATGAAACGCTTTTCTGGCAGCTTCAATGTTTTTATCTGCCACAATTGGAATATTTAGCTGTGGAATACTTTCGGCTTGTGTCACAACAGCGGTTGTGTATTGACCCGTTCCGATAACGCCTGCAGATATAATCTCACCTATTTCAGATTGTTGATTCATTTTTGGCCCCTTTTTGAAATTATTATTAAATTCTGATATAGCAATTGCATTTTAAATGGATTATTCGTGAACTTAACGGGTAGAATTCGGGGATGAAGGGTAAAAATAAGAAAGTATAATTTTTTGACTTAATACTCTATTATTCTTTGTAAATAAAGAGGATGTACTTGGTGCTAAACGTGTTTTCATCCCGAACATTTTTTCAATATCAGCCTTTTTTACTGGTAGCATTAATACTATTTACGGGCTTGAGTTTTGCCACCGAAATGCCAGAGTTGGCCAAAGTAGGAAGACAACTTTTCTATGATCCTTCTTTTGGTGGTTCTGTTGACCCCAAAAAAGCAACTGGTTTTTCTTGTATGATGTGTCATGCTGACTTTAACGAAGACAAAAACAGCGATGGTCTAATCCGTTCAGGGCATAGCATCATCGGTGTCGCTGATCGTCAAAGGTCACAGTGGAAAGAGGTTAAAGCTAACCAATTTCAGAGATCTGCTGGCGGAGCAGGAGTTTGTTATCAACAATTTCTACAAGGTATTCCAGCTAAAAAGGTGGATCCAGTTGCTATTCCTGAGCAACAAGCCAACGCCTTAATGGCCTACTTCAGTTATGTGACTGATCAAGCCGAGATAGATGTAGCACAACAGGTCGCTTATGATCCACTAAGCCGAAGCGAATCTCAAACTGCAGCGGACGAAATCCTCAAACTAGATGGCGATGCTGATAGAGGCTGGAAATTGTACGGCCGATCCTGCGCAATTTGTCACTCTGGACCGAAGAAGCGCGGGATTGGCACACAACTAGTTCGTTCTCGACCTCCGGCTAATTTGAAAGCTCGATTGCACAAAATTGCCTCTTACACTCGCCAAGGTGGTTACTTGATGCCGGCATTGGGACCTAGAAAATTATCTGATCAAGATATGGCCGATATTGTCGAATTTATAAGGCAAATTACTAAAGCAAAGAAATAAAGAGATCATTAAGCCTCCAATCTCTCTCTTAAAATTTTGTTGACAAGTTGTGGATTGGCCTTTCCTTTCGTTTCTTTCATCACTTGTCCTACTAAAAAGCCTATAGCCTTCATTTTTCCCTCTCGAATGTCGGCCACGGATTTTGGGTTTTGCTCGATTACTTGGACAATAACGTTCACCAGTTCACCTGAATCAGAAATTTGGGCTAATCCCTTTTTCGCTACAACTTGTTCTGGCATTTTCCCACTTTTAAAACAGTCGCCAATCACCGCTTTGCCAATTTTTCCATTGATTATTCCTTTGTTAATTAGTACTACTAATTGACTAATGTGTTGTGCAGTTACTTTGCAAGTCTCAATAGACTGTCCGACATTATTGAGAAGCCCTGACAAGTCACCCATAATCCAATTGCTGCACCCTTTGGGATCTCCACTGGACCGCGCAGCTTCCTCAAAATAATTAGCCAAATAACGACTGCTGCTCAAAAAATGAGCGTCATGGACCGGTAGACTATATTCTTCAGTAAACCTTTGTCGAACTGCTCTGGGTAATTCTGGCAAATTAGCTCTGACTTGCTCAACTTCTTCGTCTTCTACCTCAAATGGAACTAAATCGGGTTCTGGAAAATAGCGATAGTCGTGGGATTCTTCCTTGCTTCGCATTGGCGATGTTCGACCAGTTTTCATGTCGTAAAGTAAAGTCGTTTGGGACACAGTTTCACCTTCATCGAGAAGACGAGATTGTCGTTTCTCTTCATATTTTAAGGCAGCTAAAACATGCTGGAAGGAGTTCTTATTTTTCAACTCAGTTCGAGTGCCCAAATCTTCACTACCAGCCAAACGAAGTGAGATATTAGCATCACATCGAAAACTCCCCTCCTCCATGTTGCAATCACTGACCTGAATATACTCTAAAATCTCCTTGACTGCTCGCCAATAGGCGATTGCTTCTTCTGGAGTCCGAATATCAGGTTCACTAACAATTTCCAAAAGTGGTATACATGACCGGTTAAAATCGACGTAACTCTTACTTTGGTCGCCAGAGACGTCGCCGTGAATTAGCTTGCCTGCGTCTTCTTCTAAATGAATGCGATTGATACGAACTCGTTTGTTCTCAGCGTTGAGTTCAAAATCAACGTACCCTTCTCGACAAAGGGGTAAGTCGAATTGTGAAATTTGATATCCTTTAGGTAGATCAGGATAAAAGTAATTTTTGCGATCAAACTTGCTGTAATTGGCAATCTTGCAGTTCATGGCTAAACCAGCTCGAATAGTGTATTCTATAGCCTTCTTGTTGGCGACAGGCAAGACTCCTGGCATGCCTGTACAGATGGGACAGGTATTGGTATTGGCTGCTCCACCAAAGCCCGCATCGCAATTGCAGAAGAGTTTGCTATTGGTATCTAATTCGGCGTGAATTTCCAAACCAATCACGGTTTCATATTTCGACATTACTGTTAGTTATTCCTTTCAAGTTTATTTTTGCTCTGGTATACGCCCCTGATAACTTTTAATCGTCTGAATTATACTATTTGAACTTCATCTTGACCAGACATGTTATATTAGATCGCTACTCGGTTCAGATTGCCCTTTCATTGAATATAATGGTTGGGTTAACACTGTAAGTTTTAAATCCATAATCGGAAACTGGTATTTGTATGAACCAAACCTTAGAAATCTTACCCTTTGCTGAAAAATTAGCCTGTCAAGCGGGCCAAATTCTTATGGACCATTACGGTCAAATTCACCAAATTGAGCATAAAAGCCCTGGCGATATAGTCACAGAAGCTGACAAATCATCGGAACAATTTGTCACCGAAACAATTCAAGCAAGCTATCCAAATCATGCAATCTTAGGCGAAGAATATGGCTTGTCTAGGGGACACTCGGATTATTGCTGGGCAATTGATCCACTGGATGGCACAGCTAACTACGCAAAACATTTTCCCGTTTTTGCTGTTTCTATCAGTCTGTTAGAATCCGGCAATCCAGTTTTGGGGGTGATCCATGATCCCATAAGCAACCGAACTTTTTCCGCAGCCTCCGGATACGGTGCCAGATTAAATGGAAAGTTAATTCAGGTCAACACCAATGCTAAAATTACGCCCGATGGTTTGTTCGGCTTTTCCTCTCGCACTATGAAAGCAAGATTACCGTTCATGCAGTATATATCGAAAGGTCGGAATCTTGGTTCCGCAGCTTTGCATCTTTGTTCAGTAGCCGCAGGCTATATGGACGGCAGTCTAGATTTCGGAACAAAACTATGGGATGTCGCTGCAGGTGCCGTCATCCTAACAGAGGCTGGTGGAAAAATAACACATCCGTCGGGTAAACGGATTTTCCCTTTACACGCTGAAGATCCTGCGTATGATGGTGATGTTGTTTCATTTTTGTCTACCAATGGTCAAATCCATCGAGAATATATTGATCTTCTTCAGGAAGATCTTTGATTCGTATTGACCTTCCGCTGATCTCAGTGATAGATTCAAGCGTATGTGTCTGACTTAGAATATTATCTTTAATACGATTATGGACAATCGATCGGCATTAACGTCCGCTGACTATTCTACCCTGCTACGCATCCGTCTATATGGTGATCCCGTTTTGCATCAGATTGCTGATCCAATTGCCTCGGTTACTGATGAAGTAAGAAAACTAGCCAAAGATATGCTGGCTACCATGTACGCTTGTTCTAACGGCATTGGTTTAGCGGCAACACAAGTCGGCATCTTAAAAAGATTAGTGGTAATCGATATTAACCGGGAAGATTTGGATTGTAAACCACTAGTTCTCATTAACCCAGAAATTGAATCGACCTCGGGTGAGATGGTTATGGAAGAAGGTTGCTTAAGCTTGCCGGAAATTACGGGGGAAGTCAATAGAGCTGAAAACGTTATGGTTTCAGCTCTTGACTTGGATGGTGAGTCAATTACACTTAAAGCTGACGATATGCTAGCTCGTGCCATTTTGCATGAAATTGACCATTTAAATGGTATTTTATTTATTGATTTGATTTCGTCATTTAGGCGTAAAGTGTTGCAACGCAAGTTAAGGAAATTAAGACGGATTAGCCGTCAGTTTCAGAACTGATCGTAACCTAAATTTTAATTTTGCTAATTATCAGGGATAACAAGGATATGCAAACATTGAGCCAGAAGTTAGGGAATTTGGACCAAATCTTGAAATCCTATCAGCAAGTAGTTGTAGCGTTTTCTGGTGGAGTGGATAGTACCTTTTTAGCAGAAGCTGCTATCCGAGCGATTGGTTCTAACGCTTTGGCAGTAACTGCTATCTCCGACTCATATCCGATTCGAGAGATGGAAGCAGCGCAAAAGATTGCTCAAGAGATTGGTATTCGTTTCGAAACAGTTAACACTGGTGAGTTGGAAATTGACGGCTATTCTAGTAATCCGGTTAATCGTTGTTACTTTTGCAAAAGTGAACTGTTTGACAAACTTCAACCAATTGCTGACAAATACCAAATTGGTACTATTATTTACGGGGCTATTCCAGATGATCTTGGCGATCATCGACCAGGCATGGAAGCAGCTCAAAAAGCTGGTATACTGGCACCATTGATTGAAGCTGATATGTCTAAAGCTGAAATTCGTCAAGCGTCCAAGATTTGGCGACTTAACACTTGGGATAAACCGGCTTTTGCTTGCTTGTCTTCTCGTTTTCCTTATGGCACTCGTATCACCAAAAAAAAACTAAGACAGGTTGATAAAGCCGAACAGTTTTTATATGACCTTGGTATTCGGCAGTTTAGAGTCCGTCATCATGACAACTATGCCCGTATAGAACTTGATTTGGATGGAATTAAAACGCTCACTGACACCAGAAATAGACAAAGCGTTGTACAGTATTTTAAAACACTCGGTTATTCTGAAGTTGGGCTTGATTTATTTGGTTATAGATCAGGTAGTCTGAATGTTGGAATCGGCTAGATTATCCATGAGATTCCTGATTCAAATAATAAAAATCGGAGAAAGAATCAGTGAGTAAGAAAGTCATTGCCGCTATGAGCGGTGGGGTGGATAGTTCAGTTATGGCGGCCTTAATGGTACGAGATGGCTATAATGTGGTTGCGGTTACTATGAGGTTAGGGGAACACGATACGATCGAAAATGATTCTGAAAAACCAAGTTGTTGTTCTGTTGAAGGTATCGATGATGCACGTTATGCTGCTATGCAACTGGAGATTCCTTTCTACGCTGTCAACCATGAAGATAAGTTTCGGACGAGCATTGTGGATTATTTTGTTCAAGAATATACTGCTGGCCGAACCCCTAGTCCTTGCGTTATTTGCAATCAAGACCTGAAATTTGGCGCCTTAATTGACTTAGCAGACCAACTTGGCTACGAATATGTGGGGACTGGGCATTATGCTAAAATTGAGCAGAATCCAGAGACAGGACGCTATCTGCTGAAACAAGGAGCCGATGAAAAAAAAGACCAATCCTACTTTTTGTTTTCGTTAACTCAGTCGCAACTCAGACGGGCGCTCATGCCCTTGGGCAATCTAAACAAGGAAACAGTTCGAGATATTGCTCGCCATTACAAACTTCGGAATGCAGATAAGCCAGAGAGTCAAGAGCTCTGTTTTATTGCAGATGATAACTATAAGCGTTTTCTAAAAGATCGGATTCCAGAACAGATTCAAACTGGTGATATTCGTGACCAAAGTGGAAAGAGGGTTGGGCAGCATGCAGGTATACCTTTTTACACTGTTGGTCAAAGACGTGGACTTGGTTTATCCATCGGTAAACCAGTTTACGTAACTGAAATCGAAACCAAGACCAATACTATTGTTGTGGGGCAAGCCGATGCTTTGTTACAAGATTCTATGGTTGTTAACCAAATGAATTGGATATCCTTTGACCAAATATCTAAACCAATTCGTGCAATCGCTAAGATTCGCTATCGGGATCAAGGCGAAATGGCAACCATTTCTCCGATTAACGATGACGAAGTAAAAGTCGTTTTTGATCAACCTCGTCGGGCTATCGCTCCGGGTCAGGCAGCTGTCTTTTATCATCAAGACGTAGTTCTTGGTGGTGGCTGGATTAAGGCTTAATGTAATTAGCTTTGACCAAATTCGAAAAATAACAAAAAAACAGTAAAAAGACTTGACATAGTATGGGAGTGTTCCATATAATGGAGCGGTTAATTTTGGTTCACTTCGAGGGGGGCACACTCTAGGGACGATTTTAACTTTTGGTAAGTACGCGTCTTTGGTCTTATTGTGTAGTAATCCTGCCCCCATCTTCGGGGCTTTATTTATGTCTGGGTTCAGGGGTGGTTATGCCGACGATTAGTCAATTGGTTCGCAAAGGTAGGAAAACAAGTAAAAAGAGGAGTAAGGCTCCTTTGCTGCAGTCTTGCCCTCAGCGTAGAGGGATTTGCCTTCAGGTTCGGACAACGACACCAAAAAAGCCAAACTCGGCCTTGAGAAAAGTGGCGAGGGTTCGCTTTAGCAATGGTTTTGAAGCTTGGTGTTATATTCCCGGTATTGACCACAACTTACAAGAACACTCCGTTGTTCTGGTAAGAGGTGGTAGAGTGAAGGATCTGCCTAACGTACGGTATCAGGTTGTTCGTGGCACCTTAGACACCCTTGGGGTGGAAAATCGAAGGCAAGGACGATCAAAGTATGGTGCCAGAAGGCCGCAAGATTAAGATTTTGATGGGAGTGTAACGAATGGCACGACGTAACGTAGCGGTGAAACGCGAAGTTTTACCAGATCCGAAATTCAACAGTAAGCTAGTTAGCAAGTTTATTAACAGCTTGACATATTCGGGTAAAAAAAGTATAGCTCAACGGATTTTGTACGATTCCATAGATCGTGCAGGTGAGCGGTTGAATGAAGACGGAATTGAAATTTTTCATCAGGCGATTAGTAATGTAAAGCCGGTGCTTGAAATTCGGCCGCGGCGTGTTGGCGGAGCCACATATCAGGTTCCTGTTGATGTTAGGTCCGAACGACGGGTGACTCTGGCCATTCGCTGGTTGGTCGATGCTGCTCGTAACAATCGGGGTGAGCGAACGATGGCACAGCGTCTAGCCGGTGAGTTGATTGATGCCTTTAACAATGAAGGTGTCGCTATTCGTAAGAAGCAAGATCAGCATCGGATGGCTGAAGCCAATCGAGCTTTTGCCCATTATCGTTGGTAGATATTTGTAGAAGTACGCATAAAAGACGAATTAATTTGTAGAAATGAATTTAGAAAGTACAAGAAACATTGGAATAATGGCACATATTGATGCTGGCAAAACAACAGTTAGCGAAAGAATTTTGTTTTACACCGGGCGACTTCATCGGGTAGGTGAAGTTCATGATGGTGCCGCCACAATGGACTGGATGGAACAGGAGCAAGAACGCGGCATCACTATTACGGCAGCAGCCACGACATGTCACTGGGATAACCACCGTATTAATGTCATCGATACACCAGGGCATATTGACTTTACGGTAGAGGTTGAACGATCTTTGCGGGTGCTTGATGGTGCTGTTGCGGTTTTTTGTGCAGTTGGTGGTGTAGAACCACAGTCAGAGACAGTTTGGCGGCAAGCTGATAAGTATCAGGTGCCTCGTATCGCATTTATAAATAAGATGGATCGCGTTGGAGCTGATTTTTTTCGGACTGTTGAGATGATGGCTGAAAGACTTGGTGTAACCCCAGTACCCGTTCAAATTCCGGCTGGTTCAGAGGAAACTTTTAGGGGTGTCATAGATTTAGTAAATATGGAGTTTCTGACTTGGGATGTAGATGGTATGGGCCTAGAGGTCAAGCGGTCGCCAATACCCAGCGATTTGGAGTCAAATGCCTTGGAATATAGAGATCAGTTGATTGCGAGTGTAGCTGATTGGGATGAGGGCTTGTTGATTAAGTATTTGGATGGCCAAGAAATTGGAGCTGATGAAATTAGTCGGGCCTTACGCTTTGCTACGTTGGATAGTAGTTTGATTCCGGTTCTTTGCGGTTCGGCGCTTAAAAATGTAGGTGTTCAGCCTTTGCTGGATAGCATCAATCGTTATTTACCTTCTCCGCTAGATGTTCCCGCTATTTCGGGCAAGAATCCACAAACTGGTTTGGATGAAACGCGGTCCGCAAAAAGTGATCAGTGTTTTTCGGCCTTAGCTTTCAAAATCGCTACAGATCCCCATGTTGGGAAATTGACTTTCTTGCGTGTTTATTCCGGTGAAATTAATAAAGGTTCGAGGGTGTTGAATGCAACCAACGGTAAGAAGGATCGCTTGGATCGAGTACTACAGATGCATGCTAATAAGCGAGAGGAATTGACGTCGTTGTCTTCCGGAGATATCGTGGCAGCTGTCGGCCTCAAGAATGTATCCACTGGAGACACCATTTGTGACCCTGCGTCACCAGTAATCTTGGAGTCGATGGATTTTCCTCTGCCGGTTATTTCAATCGCGGTAGAGCCGAAGACCAAAGCTGATATAGAAAAGTTGAATCTATCATTGGCTCGATTGGTCGAAGAAGACCCGACCTTACGCGCTAAAACAGATGAAGATACCGGTCAACTTCTCCTTTCGGGAATGGGCGAACTTCATTTGGAAATCATCGTTGACCGACTGCTTCGTGAATTTGGGGTTTCGGCCGAGATTGGTGACCCTGAAGTCGCTTATCGCGAAACTGTTGAGCGTCATGCTTTGGCAAATCATAAGTATGCTCGCCAAACTGGTGGTCGAGGTCAATATGGCCATGTGGTTCTGGAAGTGTATCCGGTCGAGAAGGGCGCAGGTTTTGAGTTCTTGGATGAAATCAAAGGTGGTTCGATTCCGACTGAATATATTCCAGCTGTTAGGAAAGGTATTGAGCAAGCTATGACTACTGGTGTTTTAGCGGGATACCCAGTTACGGATGTTGGTGTCCGATTATATGATGGATCCTTCCATTCCGTTGATTCATCAGAAATGGCATTCTCGATAGCCGCATCATTGGCTTTTAAAGAGGCCGTGCGTAAAGCAAAACCCATTTTACTGGAGCCTATGATGAAAACCGAGGTTATTGTGCCCGATGAATATCTAGGGAAAGTGATTGGCGATCTCAATACCCGACGAGCGCAGATTTTAGATACTGAGTTACAGGTTAAGTCCAAGACACAGATTGTTCGGGCCTATACACCATTGGCCCAAATGTTCGGATATGTAAAATCCTTGCGATCATTTACGCAGGGGCGGGCCAATTACTCGATGGAGTTTTCGCATTATAGTGGTGTTCCAGCCAGTATCGCGGAAGAAATTCTTACTGGCCACTGAGTTACGTGAACACACAAAAATTAATCAGGAAGACATACGTATAGTATTACATTTGGTTTAATGCCTAATTCTTTTAAGGAGTTTAATTAATGGCTAAAGAAGATTTTGATCGTAGCAAACCCCATGTTAACATCGGGACGATTGGTCATGTTGACCATGGGAAGACAACTTTGACCGCGGCAATTACTATGGTGCTTTCAAACGCTATGGGAAAAGAATACGTCAAGAGTTACGAAGAAATTGATG
>CAYVHK010000113.1:0-14902 GCA_964451145.1 uncultured bacterium
GCCTTAGAAAACTGTCAAGCCGAGTCAGGAAACGGAATGTTGCTGATTGCTTTGGATCGTCAGGGCAAGACCGAGGAGATAATACTCAATGTTGGGCAGGAATACGGCGCTTATGCCCAAGATTTTCCCTTTGACTGTGGTAAAACAGAGAGTATACGGGAGCAATTGTATCAGTATTTGATCGACCATCAGGGTGAAGATGGTTCTTGGGGTATACCGCCACAGAATACCTTCGCTCCATTGGCTTTGTTAGCCAGCGGTAAGAAACCGTACTTGGAGGCAGTAAAGAAAAACGTAGAAATGCATGCACGAACTACGAGTGCAGACGATGACTCTTGGTTAATCAACTGGCGCTACATGTCTGCAGCCATTGTGATGAGTGAATACTACTTGGCCACTGGAGAAGAATGGGTGTTAAAAGAACTGGAGGAAGTTTACGCGTTTCTGGTATCTAGCCAATATGTCAATATGAACCAGATCAACGAAAAGGTAAAAGAAACTCACCCTCACGCTTACCCCAAAGACGAGATGGATTCGCACGGTGGCTGGGGCCATAACCCCGGATTTGAAGGCTATGGCCCAATCAGTATGCTAACGGCTCAAGGAGCGTTGGCTTTTGCCTTGATACGCCGTTGCGGGATTGATGTTGATCCCGGTCGACATCAGGCAACCTATAACTTCTTGCAACGGTCTGCCGGTGCTAATGGTTATATTTGGTACAAAGACCAACCCGCTGGAGCCAACGATTGGGCTGATATGGGGCGAACTGGCACTTCGGCCATTGCCCACCAATTGAGCCCTTACCAGAATGAAGTTCATGCTCAGTTCGCCCTTCTGCAAGCCAAAGTGATCGGTCAGCACCCGCAGAGTTTTCCTGACACACACGGTTCTCCTATTATGGGCATGGGTTATACTGCTGTTGGAGCCAACGTCGTCCCTGACCATTTTCGCCAGTTAATGGAAGCTAACCGATGGTGGTTTACACTAGCTCAATGTCATGATGGCAGTTTCTACTATCAGCCCAATCGTGATAATGCCGGTTATGGAAATGACTCCAGAATCACTGCCACTGCTGTTACAGCATTCATCTTTTCCATCCCCAAGGGTAATCTACACTTGACGGGTAAACAGCAGACCGTCGATCACCATTAGCCTAATGCCTGAATTGATTACAATTTCTATGGTTAGATAGATACTAACATGGGAACTTTATTCCTTGATTTTAAAAAAATAGCTGATCTATTATCTATCTTCTAGCTTGCAACAAAATAGGTAAGACTTTCCTATCCACATTTTTTTGGTTCTATGATAATTTTCAGACAGACTGACTACTTCTAGGATATTTATTTAATCCAGTGTTTCCATAGTATCATTTCAAGAAAACTACCTTTAGTTCAGGCTGACTAAAAATTTATATCTGATTTGCCAGATTTAAGCTCAAAAATTAATTTGTTTCTACCCTTCATTAATACTAGCGTAAACGGTTTTTCGGCGATGACCTTTATTTTATTTGATTCATCTTCTGATTTTCTCGCAGATGCAATAAGCGATATTGTATTGTTACCAAAATTCAATTTTTGGATGCCATGTTTATCAAGACGTTCTATTTGCCAAGTAACTATATTCATCGGTGCATTTACCTCGATACCAATAATATTCTCAATTAGAATCGCAATAGGTCCGAGGCCTGTCCAGCCAACAAAATCTCGGTTTGCTCTGCTACTTGCATTAAAACTATCAGGATCGTAATTTTCCCATACAGTATTGGTTTTCTCATAAACTTTTGCCATACCATCAAGAAAACGACTACTGGCGTAATAAGCAAATTCGTGATATCCATACTTTTCTAAACCTTGAATAACCATATAGTTTGTTGGTGCCCAAACACTTCCAAGCCAATATCCAGATTGGGGGAAGTATCCGTCTTGATTAGCAGCAAGGGTAGGGAAAGGTACACGTCGCCAAAATGTTTTTGGATTCTGAAGATTAGCAACAAGCATTTTAGCCTGATCCTTGGTACAAACTTCAGCCCAGAGAGGCCAGAAACAAGCAATTGATTTTACAGGATGCTGTTCGCCAAAATCATGTGTATCATAGTAAAGACCATCCTTACTATTCCACATCCACTCATTAAGGTTTGTCTTGATTTTAGCTGATTTTTTTCTATATTTTTCAGCTTTTTTCGGATGGCCTATGTGTTCAGCCATTTTTGATAATGCATCATATGACATCTTTAGCTGTGCTGAAATATCTACCCAACCAGTTCCCGTTCGCAATGAATTATCCATACCAGAACCAAGATTGGTCTGCCAATAGAGATTATGTTTGACACCAAGATATTTACGGTTTTTTTCGATCCAACCCATATAACGTTCTATGGGTTGAAATACCTGATAAAATCTTGAGGCATCGCCAGTGATACAATAGTAATTGTATTCTACCCATGCAAAAAGTGGTGGGTTTATTGTGTTATCTTTTCCACGAAAGAAAAACGGAATTCCATTTATTTCCTTTATTTCTCGACATATATATCCATCAGGTTCTTGGCTAGCATAAAAATTGTCGTGAGATTCTATAGCAGGAAATATATGGTGAGCATATTTCCAAAACATAATCATAAAGTGAGTATCCCACTGAAAAATATGTGGCCCGAATCCCTCATCAATATAATTTGACATAAATGGAGAACCTGGGAGTGGTTTTTTCAACTTTTTGAATGCTATTTCCCAACAAAACCAATACATATCAATCCATTCTGGCTTAGTTTCAATAATTGGTGATGGGAGAGCTTCTTTTATAGTTTCATAGTTGGGAAGTGGTGAATTCTTATACACCTTTTTAGCAAAATAGAGTCCTCGTTCGCCATTTTGAAGATTGGCCTGTACCAGTTTTTGTTCTATCTGTTCTCTGATAGATGAATCCGGATTGCTTTTATTAGCTTCCAAAACAAAACGGGTTTCTTCGATGTATTTTACAGGCAGACAAAGTGCGGCTCTAAGTCCATACTTTTCATTGTGGAGTTCAGAAATCAGTATGTTGTAGCCTGATTCATCACCTAGAGAAGCAACAACCTCTGCTGCATTAAATCTTATATTGGGATTTTTATCTTGAAGAAGTGGTTTAAGCAGAGGTGTGGCAAGTGGATTATTAATATTTTTTAAGGTCGTAACAATACTTTGTGCGGTGGGAACATCACGTTTTAAATCTTCAACCATAAATTGAATTGTTTTGTGGGAATCATGTCGGGATAGGTATAGAGCATAAATAAACCTCATATTGGGATTGGACTCGCGATTAATTTCTTGTGAAATGATTTCAGATATACGACTCCAATTCAGTACACATTAAACAATGTGCAGCTCGCAAGCGTACCCAATGTTCATTTGATAAACCATTTTTATTTTTGTAATCAGGTGGGTTTTCGAAAATACTTACGAGATGTGGAATTGATAATTTCCCAATGGCAATAATTTTTTCAGTTGCTGGATTATTATCACCAGGAGGACCATTCCCTAGTTCTTCAATTAAAGATTTTATTTCATTATTGGTTTCTGCCTCTGTAATGGCAATAGCTGGCACTTGAAGCATAACGATGCATAAAAAAAGTAGGATGTATAAATCAATGCTTGAAAATTGAATTAAATATTTTTGTGAGTCCATCATAAATAATATGCTAACTATAACCGTTCTAGATTTGTTTGGATTATTAGTTGGCTAAGATTTCAATTATCCTAGGTATTAACTCTAGATGGAATTCAGTATTGATCACCAGAAAACAGTATTCATCTGACTATACAGTGGAATACCAGAATGTAATTCTGAGCATTATAGCAAAGAATTGTGGCTAAAGATAAGAGGAAAGCTTGGTTCCCACAAATCTACAGGTGGTTGCGGTTACCGATCGTGTGTAGCAGATAAAGTAGGTTCAGAGTTGGACTTTAGCTAAAAGCAATGCGGCCTATATTTTTCTGATTTAGTAATCTTTTAACTAAGTGAACGAATATTATTTTTAGATGATAAGATGACTAATTGAATAGAAAAAGAGTGGTTACTGAGGGCACAGAACCACTCCTAAAAGTCTTGAGATGACTCGATTTATAATCTACGACACTTGTGCTTATCGTATGTTTTTGATTCTTCCCCACGAACTTGTGAGCTTAGATTTAGGGTCTACGGGGAAATTGGTATTGCCGAAGTACTCAATTTCGCCAATCTGAAAGTAGGCTCCATTCGGCCAAGATGGGGTTTTAAAAGTAACATGCCGGAAAAATTTATACCCGGTGGTTTGTTTTTTGAAATCTTTTCCTGCGTCAAAACGGATAACTTGAAGTCTTTGGGTCCAAATGGGCTTCTTCTCGTCATGAGAATAGATAGTCGTAAATTTTTTGCCGTCGTTCGACCCTTGAACTTCCCATTCTATGGGGTCCCGAGCAGGAACATCGTTGGCCGAAGATACGGTGAAATGTGTCAACGCATATTTTTTATCAAACTCAGCCGTCACATGTAGACCGTCTTTAGATCCACCACCTTTCCCACAACACCACTTATCATTGCTAGGACCAAGGCGATTATCGAAGACGTTAAATGCAGATTCGCCGCCCCCGAAGCCGGGTTCATCATTTGCTGTAAATGTGGCGTTATATTTTTTATTCTCTTCGGGCTTACCATCGTCTTCTGGGTCAGTTAAATCTCTTCCTAGCAGTGAGGTGAGTCCGTCCCTGTTCCCAAATCTTTTTCTGCCTGTGCTATATCGATTGCGCTGGCCACCAACAAGAATCCTGCTAAGACCAATATAATTTGAGTTTTCACGCGTGTCAATCTTCTAGAGGAATAAGCCTCAATTTTACTTAAGTTTGAAATTAATTAGTGGAACTATAGGAATTACGGCCATATACTTGCAGTCGCATCCCCGTTCAAAATCCTATCATCCATTTATATCTCTTTCAACACGAAATTTGAAGGACGTCTCACCCCAAAATTACAACAGTTGATGTTAGTTTCTGAAACAATGGCTGTAGAAAAGTATTTGTCAACGATACCGAAACTAAGATAACTGAACGAATAAGTGTCCCCAGTGATGGTAATCAACAAAATGATACGAATTATTAATAAACTCAACAAAATATAGTAACGACGGTCAATATATTTCCTTTACTTCAACTGCAAATAAGTTGGTGAACCAAAGATAACAATAGATACAAGAATGTATTTAAGAGGACATACTTTATGCCATTTTTATCTAACTTCACACTTTAAATTGGTGGCAAAGACTCATCAGGTAGTTAACCATCTTTTATCATCAGTGCAACTGCTACAGATAATATATCTATCTCTAACCGATCTTAGTCTCTTCGTTTTGGAAGGTAAATCATCAGTAGTTAACACCCTAGATGTAACCATTAGTTTTCTCAATGAGCAAAAATTAAATCGTCTTTTCCCACGTTGCCTATCTTTCTCTTGTTTATGGGACTTGTCGTTCCAAGCTCAACTATCATCCAAACTTCACGGCCAGAATTAACAATCAGAACAATTTTATTCCCTGTTCTGAAAGCCAAGACGAATAGTCTCGTGGTAATAGCTCTAAATTACCTAGCTCCTCGTTTGAAAGTCCATCATCACGCCAGCGGAGAAGCGGATGCTGGCGATCTTTCTGTGGCAAATTTACTCTAGTTCCATAGGCTGCCGACTCAAAGATACCCATCATAATTTCCAAAACATGTCGGCCTTGGTAACCACTGCACTGATGTTGGTCATCATCATCAAGGGCCCGTACATATTCATCTACAAAGCTGAAATCGCTAGCATCGGATCGGTTCTCCTGTTGATAAGAGTTGGGGAAAATTGGTTCCAAAGCCTCCCACTGTCGGTCAGGCAAATAGTGTGGTTGAGGTAACCACCAAGATTCATCTCCCTTCCAGAATAACCGCCCTTCAGAACCATAGATTTCCATTACGTAAGCACTAGTATCCATCTTGTCAAACCGATGTTGCAGTAGTGTGCCTGTAATATTACCGGCAAACTGAAAACTGGCTGAAATATATTCTCCTGCGATGGTACCCATTCCGCTTGGAGACGCTACAACATCTGTCGTCTGAATTGGTTGATCATTAGTCGTAGAGTGAGCAACAACACTTTGACATTGCTGGCCAAATCGAAGCATATTATTTATCATGTGGGTACCGATGTTCATTAGTCCATAACCACCGTAGTAGCCTTTACCACTTCCATAGATATAACGAATTTGACCAATTTTCCCCTGATCTGCAGCTCTCTGTAAGGCCAGCATCCCTGGTCCCACACGACCTTGATGATGAACAGCCACTTTGCATTTCTTCGATTCTGCTTTTTCCATTACAGTGTCAGCCTGTATTAGGTCAACACACATCGGTTTTTCAACTTCAATGTGAACGCCGTGTTCAAGCACTTGCATACAAAGGTCGTAGTGAAACTCGGTACCGGTTGGAATTGCCACAATATCGGGTTCAGTTTCTTGGATCATTTGGTCGAGATCTGTATATTGGGCTGCTACCCCGAGTTCGGTTCCCAGATTATCGAGACGTTCTTTTACCAAATCACAGAGAGCAACGAGATGAGTACGAGGGTGATCGTGGTAAGCTAAAGCCGCGGCTCGGCCTCGTCCACGACAACCTAAAATAGCCACGCGGTAAATTTTGTCTTTCATGTTTTTTCCTTGAATCCGAAAGTTAATGCATGGTGTATAAATTATCCATTTGTTTATGGATTAATTGAGAAGATCACTTTTGATTTTATCAAGAACTGATAATGCTGTAAAGACTTAGGAAATTAATCAAAATTTGAATCTGAGCTAGATAATATGGACAAACCAAAAGATATTTATAGGCACCTTGATCAATCAACATTTCTAATCATTGCTGTAAATATCGGAATGGTGATAGACTAATTTTAGTTTGGGAATACATGAATGTGTCAATCAAGCATTATATTTACACAACTCCCCGATTGTTCATGCTACTGGGCTAAATAGTAGTAACAGGACATGCTGTTGTTACTCACAGTCAGGAATAAAATTCGTTAATATTTAATATACAGTTCCCACTCCAAAAACCAATACGTTGTTGTTCACACAAGAGATGACCTGTATTTTTGGTATCGATTTGCAACGATGGTAAGACAGGTTCGAAAAACAAATTCCATCAAGGCACGGAGGGTTGAGGCTATTGGTGCCCGGCTAGTTTCATATTAAAAAAAAGAAATATCTTCAACAAAAGGCAACCAAAAGATCAATCTTAATCGGCCTTTTGCTGATTCCTTTGAGTTCATTTTGGGTTTCAAACTCAGAGATGGTTACTGGTGTCACCGAAATTACTTCGACATCTCTGCTGATTGGGGCTGTTTTTATCCTGTTTTTGCTGGTGTTAATTAATGTTCTACTAGAGAAAACCCTTCCTCATTCAGCCCTATCCGGTGCTGAAATGCTAACAATCTTTGTCATGCTTAATATCGGTATGAGCATCAACGGTATTGGTATGTTCGGGTTTTTGATTACAGCATTGTGCAACCCATTCTGGTATGCGACGCCTGAGAATAGCTGGCGCGATTTCTTTCCTGCTATCCCAAATTGGTTCGTTCCCCAAAGCAAAGATGCAATTCAACACTTGTATCTTGGTGAATCAACGCTTTACCGTGCCAATCACTTGAAAGTGTGGCTAACGCCTATCCTAACTTGGAGTGGATTTACTTTTGCTTTATTGTGGGTCATGCTTTGTATTAATGTGCTTCTACGGAAACGGTGGCTAGAGCAGGAACAGCTTTCATTTCCTATCACTACCCTGCCTGTAGAATTGAGTCTAAGAGAAAAAAGTTTCAGCCACTATTTGAAAAACTATTACTTGTGGATTGGCTTGTTGATTGCAACTTTGATACAGACTAACAATTCCTTGCAGTACTACTACCCACAACTTCCCTATATCAAAGTCAAGCCTTTTGACATTGGTCACTTATTCAGTCAAAAGCCGTGGAATGCAGTAGGTGGATTCCCACTAGCTTTTCATCCTTGTGTTATTGGTTTGACTTACTTCATTCCGCTCGATATTTCTTTTAGCTGTTGGTTTTTTTTTCTTTTTCGAAAAGGCCAACAAGTATTGGCCGCTACGTTAAGCAGTGGAGGTGGTTCAGTTTGGGGGCCGACTGGTCGTTACCCTGCCATTGCAGAACAAGGAGTTGGGGCTTGGCTTGGACTGGCTTTATTGGCGCTATGGATCAGTCGAAATTATCTGCTTCAAACTCTTAACGTTGCTTGGTCAGGCCAACCGTCGGATGAACCTATTCACGAACGATACACTTGGTTAGGGTTATTGCTGGGCATTTTGGTGCTGATTACCTTTTGCTGTTTGGCGGGTCTCCACGTCATCTTGGCCATTGTATTCATACTTTTGTTTTTCTTGTATATGATTGGATTGACACGAATTCGTTCAGAGGGTGGTGTGATATGGAATTTTGGCCCCTATATTAACCCACAGCAACTGATCGTGCATTTGGCTGGCTCCAGATTGCTAAATCCAAGAGATTTAACTCTTTTAGCCTATTTTCAATGGTTTAACCTAGACTATCGCTGTGCGGTAATGCCACACCAATTAGAAGGTATTCGGATTGCCAAAACCAGCGGAATCCAAACTCGCTCTATGTTAGGCCTTATCATATTGTCAATGATTGTCGGTATCGTAGCTGCTTACTGGAATATCCTGAGTATGTATTATATCAAAGGCGCTGGCACCCCATATGTCAATCTGTGGCGTACCAACATGGGTCTAATTCCATATCGACAGTTACGCACTTGGTTGGACTTTCCAAACAATGCTAATTTCGCCAGCCTACCATTTATCGGTGGAGGAATGGTAGCGACTTTCTTGCTGATGTTCTTACGTACTCACTTCCTGTGGTGGCCAATCCATCCAATTGGCTACGCAGTTGGGCACAGTTTTATCATTGATCTGATTTGGACACCGATGTGTGTTTCTTGGTGCCTGAAAAAGTTGATTCTCCAATATGGTGGAATTCGTCTATACCGGCAAGCGATGCCATTTTTTATCGGTTTGTTGTTGGGCGACTATTTGAGTGGAAGCACCTTTAGTTTGATGGGTGTTCTGCTCGACATTCCGATGTATCGCGTATTTCCCAATTGAGATAATTTTACTTGGAATGACAAAATGCAATACTCACTTCTAAATAATCCCTGCATAATTTTAAGCCGTAATTGACTTAATTCTGTAAAAAATGGACTCAGTGCGGTAGGCAGTTAAAATCAGAGTTGGTTTAAATTACATCAATAATATATCAAGTTATAAATACTTTATAACTAATTAGAAAACTAAAATGTAAAAACCTCTATAAATATTCTTACAGGAACCTTGAATCACTTATATTTGTTGGAGTTGAAGTGATGAAGCTCGTAATATCATAGCAAAATTCAAGTGAGACTGTTCGTTACCGATATTAGCTTTGTTTTAACTCTTCCTTTTGTCTTTTCACCTTAATATTGAACTAAATTAGACTTAAGAAAGCCAAACTCAGCGAATACGGGTAAATAATAATCTTGAACTAATTAACTTCTATTATTTCTCCATCATTTTTATTAATTCCATCCATTAACTCCGTTGTCTTGAAAAATAGGTTCAGAAACACACCACTCCAAGAAATCTTTTAGGCATTTAAAGGCACCAAACCGACAAATTTGCTATTTTCAAGGATCCAAATTAACTTTGGTAACTGAGTCATTACCTGATTTTAATTATTTAAACACCATTCTTATAGTGGGTGATAACAAGAGATTTCTGGTGGTTGGCTAGGTAATATTATGGGTGAACCAACTAGGTACCGGTCTTTTTGTCCATTTGGCAAGATGTTTTTTGTGTTGTTTGTAATAACAACGATAAGAAGCGAGAGAGTCCCCAGGAATCTTATAATGATCTGGCATAGCAGGAGTAGGTTGTGTAAAGTTTCCATCTTCTATATTGTTGGGCGGATAAACCAAAATGTGTTTTAGTTTTTTATAGCTCAAATGTATTCTACCATAGCGATATGTGTATTCTTCAGCCAAATCAACAAATAATTTGTAAAGCCAATCGTAATTACATTTATTTTGTCTTACCCAAATAGCAGACGGATGATTTTTATGAGTTGATTTGTAAACGAACTTGTTCGCCATATCTTCATCGATAATTCTGTGCGCAGTCGATAATAGTTGAGCATATTCAAGTACCATCCTGACACAGTGTTTGTCATTATGATATTCAGCACAGATTTTTGTATCATGGTCTAAGTAAAAAACATTCATAAGTAACGCATTCTAATAATTAAAAGCCAAACTTATTTACATATACAACAGAACAATTTGATCTTTGAAAAGATTACTGTTTGGCCCGTCAAATTTTAAATTAAATAATTAGGGATTTGTAAATAATTATGAACTTAATAGAACTTTTTTGCTAGATAATAGTAGAAGAACCACAAAAAGAAAAGGCTACCATAAGTATTATGGTAAAGGTTTTTCTACTTAAGCTTCCTAAAAATCTGATAGACCATAAACTTTTTAAATATTTATTACATATTTTTTTAATAAAAATCAGAAAGAATTTTGGTCTACATGAATATCCTTTACCATGAAAATTTAAATTTGATTAATTTTCTTAGTGTCTCAGTTCAAGTTTATGGTTTTTAGCTTAAAAGAAAATAATTTAGGCAACTGGACAGAGCTCCATTTTTATTAGTACCATTTAGGCTAGAAGTTCGTTAATAAATGGAATCAAAATTCTGATTATTTTAAACTATAAATTATAACTTTTTCAAAATAAGAGGATAACAAATGACGGAAATATCAGACCAGACAAACATATTATCATTTCGATTTGGTTCTGGTAGTATCAAAGGAATTGGGAAAGAAATTGGAAAATTTGTAGTCGTGACAATGGATATTCCTTGGAATGTTACTAAAAATTTACTAGGTGGAACTCCAGAACAAGTAGTATTTGTAGATTCTGTAGATCAGACTGTCTTAGATAATAAGCTATTAAATCTTCCTCTTTGTGATGCCATAGTCGGAATTGGTGGTGGACAAGCTGTAGATGCAGCTAAGTACTTTTCTTGGAAACGTAATATAAAATTAGTGACAATTCCAACAGTAATTAGTGTAGACGCATTTGTGACTCCCGCGGCCGGAATACGAGTCAATCACAAAATCAAATACGTTGGAAAAACCAGCCCAGACCCTTTGATCATAGATTATGATGTGATTCGTACCGCACCATCGACCTTAAACGTTGCAGGTATTGGAGATTTGCTATCTATACACACTGCTAGTTTTGATTGGGAATATGCCCAAAGTAAAAATCAATCCAAACATCCATTTTCGGTGTCTGTGGTTAAGGAAGCTAGAAGTATAATTGAAAAACTATATACGGTAATTCCTGAGATAAGAAATGTAACCGACAAAGGTATTCTCGCCATTGTTCAAGGTTATATGAAATTAAATACAATATGTCTTCCTGTTGGCCACTATCGTGTAGAAGAAGGTTCAGAACATTTTCTCTTTTATGAATTAGAAGAACGCCTAAAACGGTCATTCATTCACGGACATATTGTAGGATTGGGAATATACTTGATGAGTCGATTACAAAATAATAAAGCTGAAGAAATTACCAAGATTATGGATGAGGTGGGGTTGGATTACCATCCGCAAGCAATAGATCTCAAACAAGAAGATCTAGTCAAATCCTTAAAAAACTTGAAGTCTTTTGTTCAGGATAGACCACAGTTGTGGTTTACAATAATAGATGATTCAGAAATATCTGAAGATTGGATATCTGAAGTTTTATTTAACTTAGCTTTTTAGCCGAGAGCACGATATACAATTAATGAAGATTTATTTCTGGTCCATAATTGTTCCGTAACCACAAAAGTGACCTTTTATGTCAGACACAAAATACTGGATCATAATGATGTGTGATGAAGCGATTTGAACAAAGTAACATGAGTATAAAAGTCTTTTCTCATCAAAGAAAAATTAGAAATAAAATTGCAACGATTGCAAATCGTGGGTGGGACAACCAGTCTTGCGATCATTATTCCACTTATTCTCTATCCATTGCTTGATGGGTTTTGGAGTGTTGAAAAAACTTCTTTGGCAAGTCATCAACACTCGGCATACTTGGAATGGATACCAGCCCCACACGTTATTTTGTAACTTGTCATATTAGCGGTATTATTCAAATTAGTTAATATTACTGATTCCGTTTGGAATTCAACGTTAGCAGCTATTTCCCGTGGATTTTGTTCAGGTATCTCAGGTGTCGTTCGAGCTCATGAACTTAGCCATTATGCCTGGGGACCCCGTCGGTGGCTTGCCAATGTGATGATGCAAGTAGTGGCTTATCCACATTTTACACAAGAGCATAACTGCAATTACCAACGCTACGTGGCAATGAATAAGGATGGTACAAGTGTGCCACGTGATCGAGGATTTTGGAAGCACCTTGTAGTAACAATTCCTCTCCAATGGATAAGTATATACGGCGAAATGCCACAAAAATCCCCTGGTATTCGTAATCCTATTTTGTTCCGCACTATCCTATCGTTAGTCATTGCCATAGGGCCTTTTTTATATGATTGAATGGTAGGTTCAGCATGGGTGATGTGTTCGGCGTCAGCAATTTTTTTACTCAAGTACGTAAACTACATCCGGCACTATGGTCTTCATCGAGAAGATGGCGAAGTAGTCGCAGAATTTCACAGTTGAAATTCTGAAGCTCGCTGGAGTCGCTGGATGCTATTGGAACTCAGTCACCATTCTGGCAACTTCAACCAACAGGGGCACTAAAACTTCCATCAGGCTATTTTGGTTGTTTTCAGCCTGGCATGATACCACTACTGTGGAAGTGGCTAGTTCATCCAAAATTGGATTTTCTTGAACATGAACCAATAGAGAAATCGGAATAGACTTGCATTTTTTAACATTCAAGGACTAAATCGTGAGGATTAGGATATCTAAACACTTAAGATAATTTATTGACTAGATCAATAGTGTGGACTTATGTCAAAAATCATCCGAGAAGAAAACAACAATATCTTTCTACCTCACAAACAACCAATGCTACGAATCACTTATAATCTTCATCTTCTGTGGTATAGTCAATTTTGATTAGACATTAATTAAGTAAAACTTGATCAAAAATGGTAGAATATACGGTTGTTGTTTACCCTATATACTGTACAAAATTACTGAATTCAGAATGATTGAGTTTAGAGGGGCACATAATGGAAAATATCAAAGTTGGCATTATTGGCAGTGGCGGAATCGCTCGTACCGCACATATGCCCAATTACCAAAAAATCAAGCAAGTCGAGATCGTCGCAGTTGCCGACATCAACCCAGAAACGGCACAAAAAGCGGCTCAGGAATTTTCGGTGCCTCACACCTTTACTGACTATGAAGAGTTGCTCAAAATTAACGAAATTGATGCAGTCAGTGTCTGCACTCCTAATGCCTTTCACGCTGCGCCATCAATTGCCGCATTACAAGCCGGCAAACATGTACTGTGCGAAAAACCGATGGCTGTCAATGCTCAAGAAGGAGTTGCTATGGTTGAAGCAGCCCAAAACGCCGATAAGATTTTACAAATTGGCTTGGCTTCTCGTTTCACGCCCCAGTCTGAGTATCTGAAAAGAGTTATCGAAAGTGGTCGATTAGGTGATATCTATTACGGTCGAGCGGTATCGATGCGCCGGCGCGGAATTCCTAGTTGGGGTGTTTTTATTCGCAAAGACATGTCGGGTGGTGGCACTCTTTATGACATCGGTGTCCATGCCATTGATCATGTGGTTTGGTTGATGGGTGCCCCCAAACCCAGCGCAGCCTTCGGTGCGGCCATGACTAAGTTTGGACATCGTCATGATGTTATCAACAGTTGGGGGCCGTGGGATGTAGAGAACTTCAACGTTGACGACTTCGCCACAGGTAGTGTCCGCTTTGAAAATGGTGCTATGCTGACTATCGAGAGCGCTTGGGCTTCTAACATTGAAAATATTGGTGGATCCTTTATCCTAGGGACTGATGGTGGTGTTCATGTAATTGGGGACCAGATCTATGAACAACGTAATGGCAAGTTAGTCGAAACTCCTCTACAACTACCGTCTGGTGGATCCGGCCATCAGATTGAGATTGAGCGCTTCATTGAAGCTATTCAACACGGGTTACCTTCGCCAGTGGACCCCGAAGAGGTATTGAATGTACAGAAAATTATGGACGCTATCTACCAATCCAGCGAAACCGGTCAATCTGTTAATATTGATTAAGTCGCAAGAAATCAAGGTTCTGGGCAAATGGTTCTATGATTACCGTAGTCAAAATAGTGAATGGAAATTTCGTAGGCATGGGAACAGATTAATATTCTCTGAATAGTTTGAACGGAGTTTCGAATGTATTCTGATCAAACCGAACTTCTTTTTTAGTATTGATCAGGACAGTAATTTTGAACAAAAACTAATTATTCGTATGTATGATGGATAACTTCAATTATCCATTTGTTCCTATTACTATTTTGGTTGCGAGGCTGAGTTCTCATCATACCACACTTACCGATTATGGTTTGTTTCAGCGGGAAAGAAAAAGAAATTGAATTAATTCAGAATGATATTTTGACCAGAGATTCCATTGAATTAGAATACCAAGCTTCATTGCCTATTCAAAAAGGAATAGGCAACAAGGGAGCAGAAAAAACTTCACATCCAAAGAAATCAAGAGAATAAATCAATATCAATACAAAATATGTGAAGCTCTCAGAGATAACCCGATTTCGTTTAAAAACCAAATGGGCTATACTATTTTGGAAATCACTATGTATACCTGTCTCACAATTGGAAGTCAGAA
>CAYVHK010000114.1:0-1189 GCA_964451145.1 uncultured bacterium
TGGTGAAGTTGGAATGCAAGGTCGTCATCTCCAGTTTGATAATTATCCCAAATTTCAGATCAATGGTCAAAATCGTGGCTTTAGCATTCGACTGTGGATTGATAGTGGTGGGCAAGCGTTGGCCCTGAACTTGAACCACAAAGATCCGGTACTTCGGGCTATCTTCGCCGATCGTCGTTTTCGGATTGCCCTTTCTCATGCGATTGATAGAGAAGCCTTGAACGAGATTGCTTTTTTTGGTATTGGCCAACCTTCTCAAATGTCCCCGCCAGCAATTTCAGATTTTTATTCTAATGATTACGAAAAAGCTTACACTGTTTTTGATCCTTTGAAGGCAAATCAGCTATTTGATGAGATAGGATTAGATCAGAGAAACCGGGAAGGTGTGCGAATTCGGCCAGATGGTAAACCAATTGAGTTAACAATCGAAGTAGCTTCGGTCTTCTTTAGTATTCCTATGTTTCAATTAGTTGCCAAACAATGGACAAACGTAGGTATAAAAACTGAAGTGAAAATGATGGCTAGGCAACTCTTCAGCACACGTAGGAATGCCATGTTATATGACGTTGGTGTTTGGGGGGCTGCAGACGAAATAATTCCTGTTATGGATCCACGTTGGTTTTTTCCATACAGCAATGGTTCAATTCAAGGTATCGGTTATGCTCGTTGGTTTGAGTCAGGAGGTAAACGGGGAATTAAGCCACCAAAAGAAATGCTGCATTGCATGAATTTATACAAGCAAATCGAGCGGACTCCTAATCCGGCAGAACATGTAAGGTTGTTTCACCAAATATTAGATATCAATCAACAAAATCTTTGGGTAATTGGAACTATTGGTCGAACACCATCAATATTCGTTGTTAAGGACACATTTCGTAATGTACCACAGATAGCCGTTTCAGGTTGGATTTTTAGAACACCCGGCAGTACCGCCCCTGAATGCTACGCTATTGATCAACGCTCTAATTCCGATAAAGTTGGACATACCGACAGATAAATAATCGTTTTGGGTTCCTTGATAATGGTTGTTTACCTTTAGATGATATAGATTTCTGTTACAAGTTGTTAATAGGAGAAAATGTAAGAAATGAAACCACTAGGAGACAAACAATACAAAAAATCTAAAACTTGACTTTGATTGTCAAAGCTGTAACTTATGATTCCATTTTTTTATCAAAAATTACTTATC
>CAYVHK010000114.1:1199-14734 GCA_964451145.1 uncultured bacterium
ATTACTCGATTACCAAGTTTCAGCCCCTTCTTTTTGGTTCTCCAATTTTCGTTGTAAGCTAAAAATAAATTGCTCTTAGGATTATATTCCCAACCCAAAAGAAAGCTAACCAAATAGTTTTGCTCTATTTCTGTTTGGAAGTAATTGATCTGGTTATGTCCCATTTGAGCAAAGACTCGCAAAAATAGGTCGCGGCGAAATAAGTATGTTGAACGGAAAGAACCGGCAAAAAACCGGCCGTCAATTTTCTGAGTCGACGTTAAGCTTTGTGCATAGCTATTATCCAATTCAAAAGCTAAATTACTTACTGGTCGCCAAACTACTCCCAATGACATTTGCCTTTTTATACCAACACTCTGACGCGCAAAGTTGTAGTAGTCACCGTATACCAAATTAGCATAACCAGCCAATGGATAAGCATTACTTGTCTCTAAAGAGAATCCAAATTGGTCAGCAGTATAAATTTCGGTTAGCTCAACTGACCTATACCTCAAATAAGAAATATCTATATCATCCCAAACTGATTCAGAGAAATCAATACCGAGTCTGGCGCGGATATCCCACGCCAAGATATCATAGTCAAAATCCTTGGCCACATTGAGTTGGGGGTTCGCAGTCGCCCAATTGGTGAAATACGTTTCGTTATATAAATTATGATATAGGCCGGTTTCGGCTCCTAAAGATAGTCGATGACGGCCAATAGGTGGCAGATAATTTCCATCCAAGTAAACACCTTGCAAGCCACGATTATTTTCCTTGCGTAAGTAGCCAGTTTGATTGATCTCAAACATGGGTTCTATACGTTTAGTTGTTAGGGTTGTACTCCAAAGATAGTTGCGTTGGCTAATTTGTAAAATATAAGCCCGATTTTCAGCAACTGAATCGACATGACTGATACTTGTAAAACGTTGTGTGTTGAAACTTTGTGCAATCTGCCCGCTCATTAGATAAGTTGAACCTAGAGCCAAATTCATATCTAACCCACCTACTCGACTATAACCATTTTCTCGCTCTTTTGTTGTTATCAGTAAGCCGAGATTAGAACGTTTCAAAATATCTCGTTTGACCCTAACTGCTGAATAGAGGGCTGATTCTTTCTGCGTCGCTTCATCTTTGGTTAGAGAAGAAATATTGGATAGTGCAAAATCTCCGGTTTGGCTACTAAGAGCACCAATGGAATAGAGACCTATTTTGCCCGTCATTTTCGTTCCCCATAAAATATCACCCAGATTGCCAATCCGGCGGCTGAAAAATAGGTCTAAAGGGGTATCAAAAAAACTATTGCCTTCGACAAAAAAAGGACGACGTTCCGGGAAAAGAGTTGGATATCGACTCAAATTGATTTCTAGCTGGTCAGCTTCTATTTGGGCAAAATCAGGATTCAGTGTCAGATTCGCTTTTAAAGCCCCAGCTAAATTGTATTGCATATCGATGCCAGTGCTAAAGCGGCGGTTTTGGCGGTCTATACCGGCCAGAAAATAGGGTGAGACTTCGAACTGTTTACCGCCTTGAATTTTTTCTAAACCAACCAAATGCCCTAAATCAGACATTCGGGTAAGCGGTCCCGCTTGGGTTAGCTGGTGCCAAACTGTAACTTCGCCTTTTCTTCTGTTTACCCGTTCAACATCAAAGCCCCAGATTTGTTGACCCGTTTCTACGAATCGGAAGTTAGCAAATGGGATCTTGAATTCAGCTTCCCAACCCAGTTTGTCAATGCTAGTTTCGACCCACCAAATTCCTCGCCAGTTGCTATCTCTCCGTACATCCTCATAACGGTAATCATCATTTTGTACACCACTAGGCGTAGTGGCAAATTTGTAACCAGTCCGATGATCATGATACGGATCAATAAAAAAAGCAATGTTATCAGAAGACCACATTTGGTCTCGTCGAGTTAATCGATTGACAATTTTATTTGGGGAGGAATCGTAACAACGAACACCAATATATAAATTATACTTATCGTATACCACGCGTACTTCGGTATCTTCAGTCGCTGGTTGTTCTCTATCTGGCCGTATTTGGATAAAATTATTGATTGGTTCTGCCAATTTCCATATCGGATCTTTGAGCTTACCGTCAATCACCGGTGGTGAATCTTGGCCAACACGATATGCTTTTAACTGATGGTGCCCGAGCCCAGTTTTATGAGCCAACAAATTAATTGGCCAAGATAGGGTTACCAGTATTAGTAAAAAATAAAATCTGTTTACGTTATTCATAATTAGTTAGCTTCATTATAGAAATTACTGTTGATGGGGTCAAGCTAGAGCAAACTTGATTTCTAATGACTAATCCGTTAATATCGGCCTGATTATCGATGTTTATTTTATGATACCGGTAGACCCAAAAATAAAATGGATTTGGCAAAATCGAACTAATTGGCTCGTTCTATTAGTCAGTCTTCTGCATCTGATTCCAGTTTGGGCTTTCACTTTTATTCCAACGCAGGATGGTATCAGCCACATTTATAATTCTTACATTCTAAAGCAATGGTCTGAACCAGAATCTTCTCATTTTCACCAAGTCTATGAACTAAACTTAACCCTTTTTCCTAACTGGGCTAACTACGCTTTTTTTTATTTGGCATTGCATTTCTTGCCACCACTACTAGCAGAAAAGATTTTTGTTAGCGCCTGTGTTCTTCTTTTTCCCCTGAGCTTCTATTACTTATTATCTGCTATCGAAAAAAAACGTCAAGTTTACGCTTGGCTTGGTTTTCTATACAGCTACAATTACCTTCTACACATGGGTTTTTACAATTTCACTTTGGCCGTTCCTTTGTCTCTCATTGGTATTGGTTATTGGTGGCGAAATCGGACAAATTTCGGTTTGTTTCAATCAGCAATGTTAAATGTGTTGTTAATACTAACCTACTTTTCACACTTTGCTCCCTTTGTACTTTTGCTATTTACCATTTCCTTTTTTGCCATCGTTGAATTGTTTGTGGACGTACTGAAAGAAAAAAATGGGAAGTGGAAGAGAAAACTATTTTTTTTCGGTTACTTGCTACCCTTCTACTTTATCTTTATCAATACCCATCTCACTAATCCAGAAACACAGGATCCTTCTGGTTGGTCTGCGAAACACAATGGTGCTCAATTTACGCAATTTTTTGATTTTCAAAAATTGTGGTCTAAATTTCTCCATGTAGAACCATTAGTCTATTTCAATGACAGTTACCTGTTAATCTCTGGAATTTTGTTGTTTTTAATCGCCGTTGGTTTTGTTTTGACGCTGATCGATCGAATTCGACAAAAAATTATTTTTCAACCAAATGATTTATTTTTCATTTTGGTTCTACTTTTACTAACTCTCTACTTCAAATTGCCGTGGCGACATGGTTCGCCAGCTTGGATAAATACACGCCTAAATCTATTTATTTTTCCCTTATTACTTGGTTGGTTCTCAATCCCTAAATCAATCTTAAATAGACGGTTGGTAGGTGGTCTGTTGATAGTGATCTCCTGCTGGCACCTGGGATTTACAACTCGAGATTACTACCGACTTAATCAGGATATGCAAGAATTTATGTCAGCTATTCCATATGTACCATCGAATTCCGTGATTTCGATTTATCATCAGGCCAGTAATTTTCATCAGGCTCATAATCACGGGCAAATCTACTACCTATCGCCTTTTTATCATGGCCTTTGCTACTATGGATTGAAAACAAACAGCCTCTATGTGGGTAACTATGAACCGAAGTACGATTATTTTCCATTGCACTACACCAATGGTAATTGGAAATTCAAATATGTTAGTGGACAAATCGACTATATGATAACGTGGAACGAAACTGTCGGTCATCCCAGTTTAATCGAGTTGCACCATGACTACGAACTGATATATTTCACCAAACAATTGAAGCTATATCAACGAAAAACAGGATAGAAATCAAATGATTCAAATTGAAGGCGAAAAACAATCGAACTTAGTTCGCCAAAAATTCAGCCAGTTAGTTGCTAAAGGTCATAAAACTTATACTCCAACACAACTAGTCGTTGATGGTGCCGAAGGAATCTGGTTACGGAATGTGGAAGGAGTAAAGCTGATGGATTTTGCCTCCGGTGTTTTGGTCGCTAACTTGGGTCATCAACACCCATACTTTGAGCAACAACTAGCGAAATATGCCAATGACCTGCCTCGTAATGCCTATAATTTACTTACCAAAGTTGAGGTTGAAGCAGCTAGTCGGCTAATTGATAGTTTTAATTTATCTCATATGGAAAGAGTTTTATGGGCAGCCTGTGGCTCTGCTGGCATTATCAAAGCCATGTGGGCTGCACAAAATTATCATCCAGATCGACATATTATTTTAGCCACGCGTCACGGATTTCATGGTAAGAAGGGATTGGCTGGCGATGTAACTGGCAACCAAAGTAAAAATCCTAATGTACGTTGGATTGATTTCCCTATGGTTAAAGATATACGAGATCAACCTGCGTCTGATCTAATGAAACAGCAGGTTTTAGCACAATTGACCGGTCTTCAAAAAGAATATCCCGATCAAATCTCTATGTTGGTTACTGAACCGTATTTAGGAGCGAAAGGCTCTTATCATCCACTAGACTGGTATTTGTCCCTTCTCAACGATTGGTGCAATCGACATCAAGTGGTTTTTATTTTAGATGAAGTACAATCTTGTCATGGGCGAACAGGTGAAATGTACGCTACTAAAAAATACGGTCTAAACCCTGATTTAGTGGTTTGTGGCAAGGGAATTGGAAATGGAGAACCGATTGTCGCTGTCATTGGGCGTTCCGACTTGCTTGAAACATTTGACTATGGTGAAGTCTCCGATACTTTTAGTGGAACGCCAAGCGGTTGTGCTGCTATTTTAGCTGTCTTGGACACTTTCGATAAGTTTCCGGTTTTGGATAATTGTCGGCGAGTAAGCCAAATTATCAGAGATGGCCTATGCCAGTTGACCGAAAATTTCGATTTTGCCCAAAGAGTTCGTGGAGAAGGTTTGGTTTGGGGGCTAGAAATGGAAAATGATACAATAGCAAATCAAGCAGTTTTAGCTTGCTACCACCAAAAATTACATATGATGGGCCCATTGGCTGGTAATGTGCTGCGAGTAGCTCCACCTTTAATCATTCAACCAACTGAGGCTGAGGAAGGAATCAGGAGAATGGAACGAGCTTTCCAGACTTTCTAATCGGATTTTTTTAGAAATTAACTATCTGTTGCAGTTGTTTGTAACGTTCATCAATTTCAAAATTAGTTAACTTTCGCTGACGATTAAGACTAAAATCCTCCACATTAAAGGAAGCAATGATTGTTCCGTATGCAACCGCCTGTCGAATAGCTTCTTCATTGTTTGGTTGGTCTTTGCTAGCTAAATATCCCATAAACCCGCCGGCAAAGCTATCACCGGCACCGGTAGGATCAAAAACATTGGTCAATGGGTAAGCTGGCAAAGCAAAAAAATCAGACTCTGTTAGGCTGATAGCACCATGTTCGCCCTTCTTAATTACCACCCGACTGGGACCATAGGTCAAAATTTTTCTACCGGCTCGAATTAAGTTGTTCTCTTCTGTAAGTTGCTTAGCTTCGCTGTCATTGATAATCAGAATATCAACCCGTTTCAATGTTTTCAGTAAGGCTGGCTGGCTAATATCGATCCACAAGTTCATAGTATCACAGACGACTAGTTTTGGCTGGTGAACTTGCTCCAAAACCTCGAGTTGCAACTCTGGGTTGATATTGGCTAGAAAAACGTAAGGCGTATTTCGGTAGGAATCTGGTAGCTTAGGGGTGAAATTACTAAAAACGTTCAAATCAGTGAAATGTGTTTCGGCTGAATTAAGGTCATCAATGTAGCTCCCCCCCCAGCGAAAGGTTTTTTCGCCTTGTATTTGCTCCAATCCACCAAGGTCAATGTCCCGACTTCTCATAAACTCTATATGCTCAATAGGAAAGTCATCGCCTACTACGCCAACAAAGCGGATGCCTGAATAAAAAAAACTAGCAGCCACAGAAAAATAGGTGGCGGAACCACCTAGCGAATCTGTAACCTTACCGTCTGGTGTTTCTACTGTATCGAGAGCAACTGATCCTACAACTAAAATACCCATTTTGATTTTTGTATTTTTTCGGCTAACGCCGATTCTGTTCTTTGAAAGCTACCGTAATTCGGTAGAACCGACGAGCCAAAATGATCAACAGAACCAAAATTAACAAACCAAGGTAACGGCGATAAACACCCACCCATCCGTTGTAAGCCTCGAGCGGTTTATCTCTCAGTATAATCGTAGGCCAAAGAGAAAAAACACCAACAATCAACACGATGTTTTCCCAAATTTCAGTTTTTTTGAGCCAGTTCCACATATTCTCAATTTAGGTCTGCTAACAGCGTTTTTAAGTTCCCATAGTCCAAGAATTAAGGTAAGTTTCTTGCTCGTCAGTCAGGTGATCGATCTCAACACCTAAAGCCGCTAATTTCAAACTAGCTATGGCTTGATCAATATCATTCGGCACAGAATAGACCTGGTTATCCATTTTTTTGTATTGCTGAACAATGTGTTCAGCAGACAAAGCCTGATTGGCAAAACTCATGTCCATTACGCTAGCCGGATGACCTTCAGCAGCAGCCAGGTTAATTAGTCGTCCTTGACCCAAAAGATAAATTTTTCTATCATCTTTAAGTCTATATTCTTCCACATACTCTCGAACAGTTATATTACTTTGACTTAAGGATTCTAATGCGGGAATATCAATTTCAACATTGAAGTGGCCTGAATTGGCTACCATACAGCCATCTTTCATTACCTCAAAGTGTTCAGCTCTTAATACGTGAATATTACCGGTAACCGTGCAAACTATATTTGCTTCCTTAACAGCTTCGATCATCGGCATTACGCGAAAACCATCCATCACAGCCTCTAAAGCAACTAGCGGTTCGACTTCAGTTACGATTACCTCAGCACCCAACCCTCTAGCCCGACTCGCCAACCCTCTAGCACACCAGCCGTACCCACCGACAACAAAGGTCGTGCCAGCCATAAGTAAATTAGTAGCGCGAATGATACCATCAAGCGTACTTTGTCCTGTACCATAACGGTTGTCAAACAGGTGTTTAGTTTTAGCATCGTTGACAGCAATAATAGGGTACTTCAACACTCCTTCTGAAGCCATACTTTTCAAACGGATAACACCAGTAGTGGTTTCTTCTGTTCCAGCTACCAGACCGTCCACGATTTCACTCCTCACATCACCACTATGCAGTTTCGAAACCAAATCAGCTCCATCGTCCATAGTAATGGTGGGCTTAAAGTCAATCGCGGAGTTGATATGTTGATAATAAGTCTCAGTGTTTTCACCATTAATAGCAAAAACTGGAATTTCATCGTTGACTACCAGAGACGCAGCCACATCGTCTTGGGTTGATAGAGGATTGGATGCACACAAAACAGTTTCGGCTCCACCAGCTTTCAAGGTTCTCATCAAATTGGCGGTTTCGGTGGTAACATGCAAACATGCAGCGATACGTGTATCAACCAACGGTTTTTCTGCTTCAAATCGTTCCCGAATCTGACTTAGAACTGGCATGAACCGATCAGCCCAATAAATACGTTGTTTGCCCATTTCAGCTAGAGCCGTATCTTTAATGTCGTAGTTCATTTTTACCCTATTAGTATTATATTAAATAATTAATTATTTTTGTTTTAAAGGCTATATCATTTTTGTGTTGATCTTGATTCATTTAAAAAACACCTAGTCAAGTTATGGTTAAGAAAGAAGCATTTTTTAACTATCAGCCCTTAATCGGTCTGTATAGTCCGTCAATTCCCAAGTGAATCCTGGTTCGTCTCGGCCAAAATGACCGTATGCAGCTGTTTGCCGATAAATTGGCTTTCGTAATTTTAAATTTTCAATTATACCCATCGGGGTCAAATCAAAATGGTGATCAACCAGTTGAGTTAATTTTTCGTCTAACAGGTGGCTGGTACCAAAAGTCTCAACCATAACTGACGTCGGTTCAACAACTCCAATCGCATAAGATAACTGAACCTCACATCGATCGGCCAAACCAGCAGCAACAATGTTTTTCGCTACGTGTCGAGCAGCATAAGCTGCACTACGATCCACTTTAGTCGGGTCTTTGCCCGAAAAAGCTCCACCACCATGTCTGCCCATCCCCCCATAAGTATCAGCAATGATCTTGCGTCCCGTCAGTCCAGTATCACCTTGGGGACCACCCGTAACAAACCGACCTGTCGGATTAATGTGATAAACAATGTCAGGATGCCGTAATTTTTCAGAAATTATAGGCTTAATAATTTCTTCAATCACGGCTTCACGCAGATCAGTGGTAGCAATTTCTGGGTTATGTTGAGTTGAAATCACCACTGAACGGATGCTAGGTTGACCGTCTATATATTGGACTGAAACTTGTGACTTTCCGTCTGGCCTCAGAAAGTCCAAAATTTTTTCTTTTCGTACAGTAGCCAACCGGCGGGTCAATTGATGAGCCGTCATAATTGGTAAGGGCATTAGCTGTGGGGTTTCTTTACAGGCATAACCAAACATCATCCCTTGATCACCAGCTCCTAACAGATCAACACCCATAGCAATATCTGGAGACTGCTCATCAATCGAAGTTAGCACTGATGAGTGTGTAGCATCAAAACCATATTCAGCTTTCGTATATCCAATGTCTTCAGCAACTTGTCGAACGACTGCCGGAATATTAATAGAGGATGTAGTAGTTATTTCACCCGACACCAAAGCTAGACCAGTGGTAACCAAAGTTTCACAAGCAACACGAGCATTAGGATCTTCAGACAAAATAGCATCCAAAATGGAGTCTGAAATAGTATCAGCCATTTTGTCTGGATGTCCTTCCGTAATCGATTCAGAAGTAAAGACAAAGTCAGAACTTGGTTTAGAGTTCAATGTAGCCTCCTAAAAATTTATCATTAAGGCTTTAATAATACACAGTAGTTTACGGTCAAACAGAAAGGCCAACCCGACAAAGGTTAGCCTTTCCCTACAATGTTATAAACCGAAATTTCAGCTTATTCTTCTTCTTTATTGTCCACTATCGTACGGCCCAATGTCTGCTGCAAAAGGGAACCAAAGCTTGTTGGTTCGTCGGAAACACTCGGTTCATTAACCACCGGTTTGGGACGGGAGCGGCGACGTACCGACTGATACTCCCTTTTTGTTGGTTGTTGAGTACTCCTTTTTGGGGAACGGTTTTCACCACCTTCCTCTGCTTTGGCTCGACGAAGACTTAAACCAATACGGTGTTTATCAGGATTAATTTCGATTACTTTTAGATCCAGTTGATCTCCTACATTGACTACTTCGCTTGGCCGATTGACCCGGTAGTCAGCCAATTCGGAAATGTGAATCAATCCTTCTACACCTTCCTCCAACTTGACGAATGCGCCGAAATCGGTTAGGTTGACCACTTGTCCTTGATCAGTTGATCCCCGCTTATATTTAGCTGTTGCTTCTTCCCACGGATCCGGCGCGGTGTGCTTGATACTGAGCGATATACGCTGCTCACTGGAGTTAATTTCAAGCACTACGACGTCAACCTCATCTCCCTTTTTCAGCATTTGACCCGGAACAACATTACGCTCCGTCCAAGAAAAATCAGATGTATGAACTAGCCCATCAATACCTGGTTCAATCTCCACAAAAGCGCCAAACTTGGTCAAGTTTTTAACCACTCCTGCTAGACGTGTACCCTTGGGGTATTTAGCTTCCAATAATTCCCACGGATTTGTTGCCAGTTGTTTCAGACTCAGAGAAATTCGCCGGCCAACAGGATCTAAGGATAACACACGAGCCTCGACAGTATCTCCTTTGCCCACGATTTTTGATAACGCTACGTTTCTCTGGGTCCATGACATTTCCGAAACATGAATTAAGCCTTCAACACCATCCTCGATTTCAACAAAAGCACCATAACTGACAATATTAACGACTTCGCCTTTGACAATTGTATCAACAGGATACTTATCAGGCACTGCCTGCCAAGGATCCGTTGTTTTTTGTTTTAAGCCGAGCGAAATCCTTTCATTCTCTCGGTCAATATCGATAATTAAAGTCTCAACCTCGTCTCCGATCGCTAACATTTCTGACGGATGATTAACCTTTCCCCAAGACATATCGCTCCGATGCAATAAGCCGTCAATTCCATCTAGATCAACAAACACTCCAAAAGGTGCAATACTCTTGACAACTCCTGTAATTAACTTTCCTGTTTCGATCCGTTCCAATAGGGCTGCTTTTTTAACATCCTGTACCTCTTCCAGAAGTATTCGTCGAGATAAGACAATATTGTCTCTTCTGCGGTTAAACTTAACCACTCGCATTTCAAGTGACTTACCAATATAATCATCCAAATCTGGTACTGCACGCAACTCAATTTGAGAGGCAGGCAAAAAACCACGTAAGCCGCTAACATCAACACTCATACCGCCTTTAACCCGCTCGGTAAGTGTACCGGAAACAACTTCGTTTTCGTTGAATGCCTGAGCAATTCTGTTCCAAGCCCGTTGCAAATCAGCTTGAGATTTGGACAATTCCACTTGGCCGTCAAGGTTTTCTTTCCTAACAACGTAAACCTCAATTTCGTCCCCAAGCTTGATTTTTAGATTGCCCTCGTCGTCAGTGTCAAACTCGGAGGTCGAAATAATACCTTCGGACTTGAATCCTATGTCCACCAAAACTTCATCCGCACTGATACTAACAATTGTTCCTGGGACAATCTGCCCTTCGGAAACGGATTCAAACGAGTTATCCGTAGCAGACAACAAGGTCTCCATATCCATCTCATCCATGCTGTCTTCGCTGGCATCCTGAATTGTAGCGTCTACTGTCTGTGCTATATCCTCTTCTATCGCCGGCTCCCCATCAGCATTTGAAATCGCTGCTTCGTCGACTACCGATCCTTCATCGGCATTTGAGATCGTTTTTTTATCGACTACCGACCCCTCATCGGTATCGTCAAGTGCTACCTGTTCCACTTCTTCATCGGTCATTTCAGGACTATTTTCTTGTTTCTGATCCTGGTTCATTCAACTCAATTTTAGGTTCAGCCAGTAAAAACTAAACAACTATCGTTATTTGTTGACTAAGCCCGTGTCCTCCGTTAATGTTTGTCGGTGTGCCTAAGCCAATTTCCCGTCCGTAAGCAAAGGCGAAATTATAGCATAGAATAGTCTATTCTGCAACAGAAATACCCCGTCAACTTTCACTTCACAGAATGGCGATAACGTAAATCACCAACATTTTAGAATACGAGATTTAGGAATAAAACGTTAAAGATCGGATGTTGGTTGCAACTGTCGTTCCACAGAGATTAAAAATATCTCCCCCACAAACTAGGATTTGAGGTAATATCTTAGATGAATTAATGGGTGTAATGGAATAAGACAAGATTGAGGAACAAAGAACGTGTATAAAGAAAACCGAGATCAGTTCATGAAAAAAATTGGTGACGGAGTGGCTATCCTACCAGCTCACAGGTTGGCCACACGATCAAATAATATGAACTATAAGTTTCGCCAAAATAGTAACTTTTACTACCTGACGGGATTTTCCGAACCGGAGGCTGTTTGTGTATTGGCTCCAAGACATGAGACCTATCAGTTTGTTTTATTTGTGTTACCTAAAAATAAAAAACTTGAAATTTGGGATGGTAGACGAATCGGCATAACAAACGCTATCGAGGATTTTGGAGCTGATGTCGCTTTTTCGATTGATTCCTTCGACCAGGAAATCAGTCAATTTATCGAAAACTGCAGTCAAATTTATTATTCTTTCGGTGATCCGATTTACGACAAAAAAGTAACAGATTATATCAAAAATAATCGGCGAAATCGAGCGAGTCAAGGAACTGGGCCAAAAACGATCGTCGACCCAACCGATATTTTTTCTGAAATGCGCTTGATAAAAAATGATGAAGAGATTCAACGAATCCGGCAAGCTACTAAAATCACCGTTGAAGCACATGTCAAAGCTATGAAATCGACACAACCTGGTGTTTATGAATACCAAATCGAAGCTATAATTGATTCCGTTTTTCGGCAAATGACCGATGGTTATGCCGGTTATAATTCCATCATTGCTAGCGGGGAAAACGCTACTATTTTACACTATATCGATAACAACAGACGGATTGAGGACGGAGATCTTGTATTGATTGATGCTGGTTGTGAACATCGAAATTATAATGGTGATGTCACCCGTACATTTCCGGCTAACGGTAAGTTTACCCAAGCGCAGAAAGAGATTTATGAAGTGGTGCTAGAGGCACAAATGGCTTTGATTGACCTTATTCGGCCTGACACCAAAATAGATGTTCTGACTAGTGTTGCTATTGATCTACTCACAGAAGGAATGATTCGAATTGGACTTTTGATTGGCAATAAAGAAAAATTAATCGAGGAAAAAGCTTACCGAAAATTTTACATGCATGGTATTGGGCATCCACTGGGTTTGGATGTACATGATATTTGTCGAATCAAAGACGGTGAGACGTTCCGTACATTTCAACCAGGCATGATCACTACAGTTGAACCTGGTATTTATGTTGCCACAGATACAGAAGGAGTACCTGATAAGTTTCTTGGTATCGGTGTTCGTATAGAAGACGATGTTTTGGTTACTGACGCAGGACACGAAGTATTGACGAATGGTGCTCCGAAACAGGTAAAAGACATTGAAAACTTAATGGCCAATTCGTCTTCAAAAACAACTTATTAGATATGTTAGCTTTTTTCATGGGATAATCAAACGGCGAAGATACAAAGCAAATTAGATCTAGATTCAACAACTCACGTTATTGATAAAAAACAGCCGTATTTGTCGTCGCCAATCATCGATCTATTCAACAATGCAGATGCACAAGTAAAATCCTACTAACATCAGATCAGCTGTTGAGACAAATCATATTTCACCCTCGACAATTCTGACGTTGGTACTCTAGTACGTAGCAACGAAGGACTCCAACATACGAGTTTTCATACTTGTAAAAATTTTGGGTGGATAAAATTGCAAGTACAACCGACCAGCCAAAATTAAAACCAAGGTTAGCTATTTGAATTTCGATTTTTCACTTTGTTTAATTAGCTTTAACGGATTGACTTGCCCGGTTGTTTGTCGGAAATAACAAACACACAGAAACAGTTTGACAAGGGACAATTTCTGATGCTACATTTGCCACGGCCTACTAGACAATTGACTGATTATTCGAAAAAATTTGCTAGTTATTTATTGAGCGAGACGGTCAAGTTGCGTTAATCCTTTCCCTTTCTAACAACTTAGAGGGACGCTGCAAATGTTTTACTGAACGGCTGTTTCATTCTAGGAGCAGATATCATCCCATTTTCATTTGCGACGCCAGTATTTTGCTAATCTGATAGTTGAGTTGCGCCCTATTTCTGGTCAACTATTGCGTCAAAATCAGCAGGCACAACATATTGATACTGGGAATATCTGACCAATCTGACCAATTCATGTGATGCTAATACCAGTTTAGCATTAGGAAGACAAAACTTTATTCAGTA
>CAYVHK010000115.1:0-14732 GCA_964451145.1 uncultured bacterium
TTTGCCACAGGTTTCCCCTTCGTTGAATCCAATGGAAAACTTTGCCAGATCAACCACGCAAGCCGATTCGTCATAAGCGGCGAAGCTAGCTTGGCCCATCAAAACCCCGGCTTCTAGCAAACTTTCATAATCAGTTGGAGTTTCACTTCAACCACCCGTACAGAATCGCTATCAGCAGTATTAGTCATAATCCCTTTGTCGCTACTGAACAAACCAATGCCCGCTGCCATACCAAATTTAATAATTTTTGGTGTAATCGGTTCTGATGCTAGTTCTTGGTCTTTGATCAATTCAGAATTTTGATCAATGGGATTTTTTGTCGTTTTTGGATTAATCGTCGTATCCAGTGGTGTAGACTGATAATTTTTCCTCATCAAAATAAAGATGAGAAAGGTTGCAACGATCGTACAAATTATTAAACCCAGCAGGTAAATCAGCAATTGACGCAATGCTGAACCTCAATAAACAGATTGGCCATACTAATTAGGCGATAATCGGATGGACGATGTGTCCATGAACATCAGTTAAGCGGAAATCTCGGCCTTGAAATCGGTAGGTCAATTTCTCATGGTCGACACCGAGCAAGTGCAACATGGTTGCATGAAAATCGTGTACATGCACAACATTTTCCACTGCATTGTACCCCAATTCGTCGGTAGCCCCATATGTGATACCGCCCTTGATACCACCACCAGCCATCCACATTGAAAAGCCCTGAATATGGTGATCTCGCCCAGTACCTTGTGCCATTGGTGTCCGACCAAATTCACCGCCCCAAATCACTAAAGTGTCATCTAACATTCCTCTCTGCTTCAAATCGGTAATCAGTGCTGACGATGCACGATCGACTAACCCTGAAGTAACTTCTATCGCACCTTTCACGTTGCCGTGATGGTCCCATCCTCGATGGTAAAGTTGAATAAATCGAACACCGCGCTCTGCCAAACGACGAGCTAATAAACAATTAGAAGCAAAAGAACCATCGCCAGGCTTGGCTCCATATAAGTCCAAAATATGTTGTGGCTCATCAGAAACATCCATCAAATTGGGTACACTGGTCTGCATACGAAAGGCCAACTCATATTGACTGATTCGGGTAGAAACCTCTGGGTCGTCTACTGCTTCATTGTGAATTCTATTGAGCTGATTGACAGCAGACACCACATCTTTTTGTTGCTCCATATTAACACCAGGAGGATTGGAAACATAGTGTACGGGATCGCCAGCTGAATGGAACTGTACCCCTTGAAATTGGCCAGGAAGAAAACCACTATGCCATTGACGGCCTGCTATCGGTTGATCTTGTCCACCACCTGAAGATGTTAAAACGACATATCCTGGCAAATTGCTTGACTCACTACCCAAACCGTATAACAACCAAGATCCCATGCTCGGACGACCAGAAATGCCTGTACCAGTATTAAAGAATGTGTGAGCTGGATCGTGGTTAATTTGCTCAGTTTTTAGTGAATTGATGATACATATATCATCAGCAATGCTACCAATGTGAGGAAAAGCCGTACTCATCAACTGTCCCGATCGTCCGTAACGAGCGAATGGATGTTGCGGTCCCAGACACTTGAGGGCTTTATTGTTTTGCAGTTGGGCAATCGGCTTCCCTTTTGTAAAAGATTCGGGCATTGGTTGCCCGTCCATATGTGCTAATTTGGGTTTATAATCTAGTGTTTCCAAATGCGACGGTCCGCCAGCCATACAAAGATGGATTACCCGTTTGGCCATTGGTCGAATATGTCCCGGGTTAGTGATACCTTTCCATTTGGTCAGATGGCTATTAGCTATGCTGACATTCGGATTTAAAAGAGAAGCCAAAGCCAAAGAACCGATACCACGAACAGATTGACCGAGGAAGGTTCGTCGCGTTTTTTTATTAAGATCAAATTTGTCGTACATAACTCACCTATAATCGAATAGGGTTAAATCTGACTGGATAGACATCCAGATTTTTGATTTCTGTTTATTGTAGGGAAACCTACCTTAGCTGTCAAACTGATTATGTCGATATTCGGTTAATTCTAACAAAACGCCATCTGGATCGTGAAAATAACATAAAATTTTCTGGCCGATACGATGTTGAATCACGTCAGCTGGAACAATAACTGGTGGGCTCAGAGGTTCAATGCCAGCCTGACGCAAACATTGAACGGTAGACTCAATGTCGTCAACACGTAAGGCTAAATGTCGTAGACCAATCGTGTTGGGAATAGAGTTGGCAGCTAACTCATGACCAACTGGATAATGGTATTGCAATAGCTCCAGTCTAGGTTGGCCTGCTGGTGCTACTACATAGACTACACTAGCTTCGATATTATTGAGGCCAATGATGGATTCAGCCCACTCGCCTTTTAGTTGAGCACGTTGAATCTCTCGAAATCCCAAAATATTGGTATAAAAATCGACCGACCGCTCCAAGTCGGTGACTACCAAATTGATGTGGTCAACTGATTGAATCATAAATACTACTTATTATCTAGTTGCTCAATTTTGATCTCTGTGTCTTGACCATTGATGGAGTGTTTTTTAGTAAACGCAATAGCGCTAAAGCTTTCGGGGCCGACAACTTCCTCCGTCAGTGTTTCTGACATCACGTATTCTCGGTATTGATTAAAGGCGTTTTTCACTATTAAATTTGATTCTACTGATAGTTTGATACGATCCGAGACATTAAAGTCGGCTGCTTTTCTCTGTTGTTGAATTTTATTAACCAACTCACGTGCCAATCCTTCGGCAATTAGATCATCACTTAGCTCAATATTCAAAGCTACAAATTGGGAACCTTCGGTTTCAATAGCGTAGCCAGTAGTTGTATCGGAGTTCAACTCTACTTCGTCAGCCTTCAACAAATATTTACTACCGTCAATCACCAATTCAGCGTCACCGGTTTGATCCAGCTGATTCTTAATTTTCATTCCATTAGCGACTAACAAGGCTTGATTAATTTTCTGAACCGCTTTTCCGTATTTTGGACCTAGCTTTTTGAAGTTGGCTTTAGCTGTATAGTTATTGAATTGATCTAGGCTGTCGGCGAATTCAACCGATTTGATATTTAGTTCATCGAAGATCAAATCTTCCAGCGTCTCAACGGCTATTTTTTGCTTGTCGTCTAGCCCACCAATTTTCAGTGTGGATAAGGGCTGACGGGTTTTAATACCGGATTGATTGCGAGCAGATCGACCCATGACGACTATTCTACGAACAGTCTCCATCTGTTGCTCCAAGTCCATATCCATAATTGTTTTATCGACCGTTGGAAATTCGGTTAGATGAACACTTTCAGGGGCATTTTTATCAACTGATCCTACCAAGTTTCGGTAAATAGAATCAGCCATAAACGGAGTGAAGGGCGCTAGTAATTTGGCCATCGCAACTAAAGATTCATACAAAGTCGCATAGGCTGATTTTTTATCCATGCCAGCCTCAGCTCCCCAGAATCGACTTCGTGAACGGCGAACATACCAGTTACTAAGTTCATCAACAAAATCGGCAATTGCTCGCGGGGCATTGGTTAGGTGATATTTGTCCATCTCTGCCCGAACTTGATGAATAGTTGAGTTGAGCTTAGACAATAACCATCGATCCATAACCGATCGTTCATTTATCGGCGGACAGTTAGTCACATCAATCTGGTCTAAATTGGCATACATGACAAAAAAGACATAAACATTTTGCAAAGTACCCATAAACTTTCTTAGTGCTTCGTCAATCAAATCTTCTTGAAAAGCCCTTGGTGTCCAAGGAGTACAAGAGGTGTAAAAATACCAGCGCATGGCATCAGCTCCCTGTTTATCTAGAATAGACCATGGATCAACGGTATTACCTCGACTTTTGCTCATTTTGGAGCCATCAGCTGCATTAATAAGTTCTAAGCAAAGCACGTTTTTGTAAGCTGGCTGATCATAGAGCAATGTGCCAGTAGCCAGTAAACTGTAAAACCATCCTCGGGTTTGATCGATAGCCTCAGAAATAAAGTCAGCTGGATAGGTATTTGTTAGCTTGTCTTGATTTTCAAAAGGATAATGCCATTGGGCAGTGTGAGCGACTCCAGAGTCAAACCAACAGTCTATAACATCTTCTACTCGTCGCATGGTACCAGAACAATTGTGGTCATTTGTACAACCGAAGGTTACTTCGTCAATGTAGGGACGGTGAAGTTCTAGGTTGTTGCTTATATCGGGAGCTAACTCTTTCAATTCCTTGATTGATCCAATCACGTGTGGTTGGCCACAACTATCGCAATTCCAAACTGGTAGAGGTGTTCCCCAATACCGTTCTCTTGTTAGACACCAATCAACATTATTTTCTAACCAACGACCAAAACGACCGTCTTTGATGTGATTGGGATACCAGTTAATTTTCTGATTATGAGCTATCATTCTATCACGAATAGCAGTGGTACGAATAAACCAAGATTTGCGAGCATAGTAAAGTAAAGGCCAATCACATCGCCAACAGAATGGATACTCGTGTTCATACTCATTCAACTTGAACATCAAACCGCGGTCAACTAAATTCTGGATAATACCCTGGTCGGCATCTTTGACAAACATACCTTTCCAAGGAGTAACGGACTCAACGAATTTTCCAGCCGTATCGACCAATTGAACGAACGGCAATTTGTGTTTCACCAACATGTCGTAATCATCTTGACCAAAAGCTGGTGCTGTATGCACTAACCCTGTTCCGTTAGTTAAGTTAACGAAGTCACCGTCAATCACGTAAAAACACTTCTCATCTAATTCTCCAGTGAAGTCAAATAAAGGTTGATAGAATAAACCAACCAAGTCTTGACCTTTGCAAACTGATTGGATTTTTGGTTTTTGATCCCCAAAAACCTGATCCATTAGCTCTTCTGCTAAAATCAGTTTTTGTCCTTGGTGCTCAACGGTGACATAGTCGTAATCAGCACCAACGACAATAGCCACATTAGAAGGAAGCGTCCAAGGTGTTGTTGTCCAAACCAGAAAAGCCGTATCCGGTTGATCTTTCAAATGGAATTTAACGTAAATGGAAGGGGCAGTTACCGTTTGATAACCCTGCGCAACCTCATGACTAGCAAGGGTGGTTCCGCATCTGGCACAGTAAGGTTGCACTTTGTGTCCTTGTTGGAGTAGGTTTTTCTGCCAAGCCTGTTTTAAAACCCACCAAACACTTTCAATGTAATCGTTGGAAAGGGTGATATAGGGATCATCCAAATCCACCCAAAATCCAATCCGCTCGGTCATCCGTTTCCAATCTTGCTCAAACTGAAACACGTTCTCTTTACATTTCTCAATGAACTTCTCTACGCCATAATCCTCTAGGTCTTGTTTGTTTTCGATGTTGAGTTGTTTTTCAACCTGATACTCAACTGGTAAGCCATGTGTGTCCCAGCCGGCTTTTCGGTGAACTTGATGACCAGTCATAGTTTTATACCGGCAGACTGCATCTTTCATAATTCGAGCTAAAACGTGGTGAACTCCAGGCGGTGCATTAGCAAAAGGCGGCCCTTCTAAAAAAACAAATGGTGTCTGACCTTCTTTCTGATGAATACTCTTATCGAAGATGTTATGGTCTTTCCAAAAGGCTAAAATTTCTTCTTCTTGTTGGATGAAATCAAGATTGGTTGAAACTTCCTTGAACATAATGTTGCGACCTCAATCGCCTGAGAAAATAAAAAAGCCCATCACCGAACTCGATGATGGGCTCTGTCGATCTAATGCGTAATTTTTTCAACTGATCACTAGCTTAGCTGGCCGGCTCCCACCAACTTACGAATCATTATATATAGTTGGTCGGCCAGTCCTAATAATGGGTCCATTCTTCATACCTTCCCACAATCTTAGCAAACGCTTACTTTGATGTCAAGCCTTTTAAAGTAACCACAACAGGCATAATTTTGTTAGTCTTACAGCTATGGAGAATAATCATTATTATTCCTTAACCAAGACTAGTCGCAGAAAGGTTAGAATTGATCACCTTTGTGTTTTAGCCCATCCCATTTTTATTCGTAAAACATTGACTCAACTCCATTACTTACGCTTATCAACTAATAAGTTGAATAATGCCCCAAAATCAGACGAGGCTTGACATTATGTCTGGAATGGCGTACCATTTTCGCCAATTCGAATACAAAAGTAAACAGTATTTCGTCTATCATTATTAGATTGTTGTTGAATGACTTAATGTTGATTGTGTGTTTTCCAATCAGGCACATTTTTTACGCTGAATGGTATTTGCAACAACACATACGATACTGCATTCTAGTTGAATTATTCAGACAAAGTTTCTTCGCCAATTAATTCAGGGAAACAGTAAAGTAATACGAATTCACAACAGAGGAAGAAATTTTAAAATCACCGACAACATTCAGGAGCGAGATAAAAAACTAGATCGGATCATACTTAACTAAGTTGGCTCGCGTTTAACGATAAGGCAGCAGAAGAATATCATCGATACAACAACGATGGAAAATAATCAGATAAATAACATAAAAGTAGCGAGCTGAAAACAGCTCAATCGATCGCCTCACAACTTAAGTACTGTATTATTCTTCTGACAGGATAATGATTAAGAAACGGGGGACTATCTATTAATTCGAAAATCAGTTAATTATTGGATTTCTCGAAGATGTATGGAATTGCATTAATTTTATGCCGTTATTGCTGGCGATCGACGACCTACAAGCGTAGTCAGCTCATAATGTTTTTCTTGACCACCTTAGTTTATATCATCGCAACTGCAGAATTATTAGCTCGAAATCAGCCAGAGGCTAACCGCTACTTGTCAGCAGTATTGGTAGGATTTTCTTTTCTGATTTTTGCCTGCATAATTCTTTCGACTCATCTAGTGCCACTTACTCTTTCCAGTTGCCAATCAACAAACTTGATTAATATGACATTAATCGGTAATCGGTCTATCTGGGCTGGTCAATTAATTGCTTCATTAGTTATGGTCATTGGACAAATTTTGATCTTTTCACCTCTGTTTGTAGTACAATTTCAAAACGATTCATGGCTGGTTGGACTAAACTTGGGATTGATTTTTATATCGGGCAGCTTATGGTTACAGATGGTGGCGGTGGTTACTGCTCAACAATTTCACCGACGAGTGTTCCCTGGTCGTTCACCTAAACTGTTCATATTGGGTATAATTATTGCTGTTATGGTATTTCCTGCCATGTCTCCAATATCATGGAGTCGTTTGCTGAGTCCAGTTTATGTATTAGTTAAGGCTTTGGTTAATTCGTCGACTGAAAAAGGCCTTTCATTATCTGCCATTGGCTTTTATGTTGGCGGTTATTTTCTGTTTTCTTTGGTTCATTTGCTTTTGAAAGAGGTGTCTTAATGGTGTTTGGTCGTATTTTTAGTATTTGGTGTGCAGTGTTTTTAATTGCCGGTCTATTTCTAACTCACGCCTCATTGACTGCGCAAACTACTGATAGATCCAATACAAAAGGTGGTGCTGTTTTAGACCCTTCGACAATTCCAAGGTCTGTTATTGGTTCCGGTCTGGTTCGTCAGGTGACTTTCTCGCCAAAAGGCAACGAGATTGCTGTCAGCACGACACTCGGTGTTGAAATTTTGAACGCCACTGATTTGTCTCGTTTGTCCTTTTACCCATTGAAGCCAGGATCTTCAACCGATATTTCTTATAGCGTCGATGGACAACGAATCGCTGTAGTTGCCGGTTTTGATGTGTTCGTAATCGACCGACGAACCAATAAGACTATCCAACTGGAGAAGGCAAAACAGGTTCGTGGAGTCTCTTTTTCTCCTGATGATCGACTGTTTACACTGCTATCCGATGGTGTTGTGCAAATTTGGGATAGACAGAAAGAATTAGCTGATTTTGTCACCGCAGAACCCAAAAAGTGGCACCAACATCGTTATCGGCCAAGAACTATCGCCTTTTCGCCAAATGGTAGCTATGTAGCGACGGGAGCTGCAGATCGGGTCATATCTATTCGACGGTTAATTGATGGGCAATGGATGGGGAATTTGTCTGGGGCCGGATTGGTCAATCAGATCGCTTTTTCAATGGACGAAAGCCAATTGGTAGCTAGTAGTCTAGAAGGCGTACGAGCTTGGAGTGCCAAGACTATGCAACGGACAAAAAAACTTCATACTAAGAGAACCGGTTCTGACTACTATTTAACAACTGACTTAAATAGCTCTCGTTTTGCTATCATTAGCCGTACTAGTGGCAACTGTGCCATTTGGGATTTAATGTTGGAAAAAAAAGAGGCTGAATTTCAGGCTGACATTGGTACCATTTCGGTTTCTTTTCACCCTCAAGGGAAAAATTTTGTTGCTGCCACCCCCTACTCTATCAAAATTTGGAACCCGAATAATGGAACCGTAATTGCTCGTCGAGATGCCTATTACCGCATTAACAATTTTGGGTTTAGCGCTGATAGTAGTCGGATGGTCATGTCTACAGTTAGCCAAATTGGTGATCAAATTTCTGGAGATCTAATGTTATGGGATGTACAATCTGACCAACTCATACACAGGTGGCTTGCACACCAAAGTGAAATCAGTATTGTTCGGTTCAGTCCTGACGGCACGCGTATTTTATCTCGATCTATTACTGAACCCAATCCGGAAAATCCAAAAAGGCCCGATCAAGTTTTACGTATGTGGTCTGCAGATAATTTTGAACAAATTGGCGTTGATTTAATTGCCAATCGCGACCAAATTAATACGAGCCAACTTGAAGAGCCTAAAATTATTGCCCCGTTCGATTTTAATGTTGAAGTCGAAATGTTAGCTGACGCTTACGATAGTGGCCAAGATCAGACATATATAGTTATTACTGATGAACAAAAAATGATCTTATGGAAAGCACCCAAGCAATTTCATTTTACTCAACGATCCTACTGGCCTGTTATCTATCGGCAACAAATCTCTCGTGCTGCGTCCAACAACGGTAAGCATGTTGTTGTAGTCAAAAACAAATATATTGAGATCGATCTTGGACCGGGAATTCCCCGACCTAGGCTGAATGAACATCGAGGCAACATCAAGCAAATGCAGTTCAGTTTTGACAGTCGTTATTTGGCTTCTTTAGCTTGGGAAACTGGGGCCTGTGTGTTATGGAAATTTGATTGATTCTCTTCATTATAATCCAATCTTGAGAGCCCAAAATACCGGTAAGAATTCCGTTCTTGTCTGGTGGCCGACGATTATTATTCTCCTCCTATCAATTTTGTTTGGATTATTCATTTTTCAGCTCTCCAGACTTCATCGTTTTTCAGCAGACAGTGGCCCCTCCTTTATCGATGTGTCCAACTATCCGGCTGAGATGCAAAAAAAATATCAGGTTTTTGCCAACAAATGCTCACGCTGCCATACTCTAGCTCGTCCTATCAATTCTGATTTCACTGTCGATCAGTGGCCGTTCTATGTGCAAAAAATGAAACAGAAACCTGGCTCTGGCTTGACCGATACGACTGCCGTCCAGATTACTGATTTTTTGGTTTTTGATACCAAGCACAGAAAATCGACTTCCAATAATTGACTGATGACAAAATCAATTCGATCGACCAACTTAACCATTGGCAGTGTCCCACGTCACCTCTTGCAAATGACAGGACCAATCATCCTAAGCCACATTTTGCAAGATGCTTTCAACATTGTTGATATGATCTGCGTTGGCCAGTTAGGTGCAGATGCACTAGCTGCCGTTACCATTAGCGGAAATCTACTCCGTTTGATTGCCATCTTCTCTCTAGGTATTTCAACTGGCACCGTAATCCTCTTATCTCAAGCAATTGGAGCAAAAAAACAGGATGAGGCCGAGAGTTTGGCCACCCAAGCTCTGATACTTGCAACAGCTTTTTCTACATTAGTGGCTATAGTGGGCTATTTCTTGGCTGAATTTGGACTACGTTTTTTGGGTGCAGAACAGACTGTTGTTGAACTTGGTACTGTCTATATGCAGGTCATTTTACTCGGTAGTATTACCCATTTTTCATCTATGACTTTATCCGCTGTTTATCGTAGTACGGGGGATACCATGACCCCTATGCTAGTTCTAATCCTATCTACAGTATTAAACATCGGCTTGGACTTAGTGCTGATTTTCGGCATGATGGGTTTTCCCAAATTGGGCGTAGTTGGATCTGCCTATGCCACTGTTATTGGTCGAGGAGTAGGTGTTTTAATTCTTCTGTTTTTATGTTTATCCGGGCGAAAAGGTTTATCTATTCGTTATAGTCCTCCTGATTTCAATCAGATGTGGAAAATCATACAACTGGGTGTATTTAGTGCTATGCAAGGTTTTTGGCGACATCTTTCCCGAATTGGTTTTATTTGGTTTGTGGCTAAACATGGTACCTTTGCTATTGCTGCTTATGGAATCTGTATGCGATTACGCGTATTCGTCATGAACCCAGGTTTTGCTTTAGCGGGTGCTGTTTCTCCCATTGTTGGTCAGAATATAGGAGCTAAATCTATCGATCGGGCTAGAACCGCCGTTTCATTTGGTACAAAAGTAGCGGTGGCTTTAATGTCTACCATCGGTTTAACTCTTTTTTTAATACCCGATTTGGCAATCGGTCTATTTTCTTCCAACCCAAAAGTTATCGAAATCGGTTGTATTTTCCTTCGCTATTTGACTCCTTCTTTCGGCTTTATTGCTTTATCTTTAGTTCTTGGACGCGCCTTGAATGGAACTGGAGATACTTTTTGGCCCATGGCATTAACCTTTATCAGTCAAGGTGGCTTGTTAGTTATATTTCTGGTTATTTCATCTATTTGGCATCAAGTTGATCTATTGGTAATTTGGGTCGGGATTTCAGCTTCCAATTTGCTGCAAGGTGGTATGATGGGACTAGCCTATCACCGGCGGATGAATAAAATAGAGCAAGAAACAATTTAACGGGAGTCCTCATTGAATTTATTTAAATTACTTAGCTTTATCCTATTATTCACTTGTCTCCACTTCGGCTGCCAGGATATTTCACACAAAAGTGGACGTTGGGAACCGATTCGCCAAGCTGATTGGGAAACTCGTTTTCACGATGTCTTTTTCTTCGATAATCAACGTGGATGGGCAGTTGGAAACAACGAAGGTAGTTCATTTAAAAAGGAACTTTCGAGTGTAATTGTTTCTACTCAAGATGGCGGTAATAGTTGGCTGCTACAACAGAGCGGCACGCCTTATGCATTAAAAAAAGTGCAGTTCGTAACGGTTAATACTGGTTGGATTGTGGGTGATAATGGTGTTGTTTTGACTACTAATGACGGTGGGGTAAATTGGTATTCTCAGCCTATTGATACCTTTAATAATCTTTACGATCTTCACTTTATCAACGCTCAAATTGGTTGGATTATAGGTGATTATGGTTTAGCTCGTTACACCACAGACGGTGGCCAAACGTGGGAATCACCTCCCGAAAAATTTCGTGAGCACGCTTTGCGAGGTGTCTATTTCTTAGATCCTCAAATTGGTTGGATTGTTACTTATGAAGGTTATATTTATCAAACATCAGATGGGGGGCAGAGTTGGAATAAGCAACGACCCGTTGGTTATGAACTCACCAGTGTATATTTTTCCGATAGCCAAAACGGTTGGATTACGGGTAACAGACGTACTATTTTGAAAAGCGAAAATGGTGGCCAGTCTTGGCAATACATTACCCAAGGTTCCAACCGAAAACACGAGGAATCTTATGGCCAACGGTTGCGAACAGGTGATGAGCCTTTACATAGTTTCATTTTGTTTGAGATGAGTTTCGCTTCTGATCAGATTGGTTGGGTAGTTGGTGATCTAGGAGTTGTTCTCAAAACTACTGATGGTGGAAACACCTGGCAACATAAACGCGGTGGTCATCGACAAATACCAGGAGGAGACGTCGTACTTCAAGGAGTTCATTTTATCGATAAAAAAAAGGGTTGGGCTGTTGGCGAGTTTGGCACCATTTTACACACTCAAGATGGTGGTAATAGTTGGGAATTGCAGTCTGATCCTTGCTATTTACTATCTGATTTAGCTTTTGTTTCACCTGATCAAGGCTATGTGGTTGGTGACCGAGGCCAAATTTACACCACTCAAAACGGTGGAACAAGTTGGTTGTCGCAAAATAGTGGCACCATGGAGTGTTTTATGTCTTCTTACTTTTTAGACTCAAAAACGGGTTGGGCGACAGCCGAATGGGGAACGATTCTACATACCCAAGACGGAGGTGAAAACTGGCAACTGCAGCCTGTCGACACGAAAAACGCTCTACTTCGCGTTTTTTTTCTGGATAGTCAACGGGGCTGGATTGCAGGTAACAGTGGCGAAATTCTTCACACTAACGATGGAGGTCGAAACTGGAAACATCAATCGAGAGTTACTAATCGTGATTTATTTGGTTTACATTTTGTCAACGAAAAACAAGGTTGGATCGTTGGCGACGGTGGGTTTATTCTATATACCAAGGATGGTGGAGACAATTGGGTTGTTCAGAAAAATATAGGTGAACGCTGGTTATATAGTGTCTATTTCGTTGATGGAAAAAGAGGGTGGGCAGTTGGTGTTGACGGACTTATCCTACATACCGACGATGGAGGTAATAATTGGATTGTTCAGCCCAGTAGGTTGAAAAACTTTTTGAAAGATGTTTTTTTTCTGAATCCAAACGAAGGCTGGGTGGTCGGTAGTGAAGGGGTAGTTTTGCATACTCTCGATGGTGGACAAACTTGGAGGCCTGAGCCAACCAATTCTACTTACAACCTGAATGCTATTTTCATGATTAATCGGAAAAACGGTTGGATAGTTGGTGATTTGGGACTGATTTTAAAATATTCACCGAATTTAGTACCAAAAATCTAGCTAATTGTAATCTGCTAATTGACACTCTGAAGTTGGGAAGTCGGATATTTGTCCTACTGAACTTTTTGGGTTGTGTCTTTTCTATACAAATTTAACTAGAGATAAAATATCTATATAATTTCTACTGTTTATGACCTTTTTAGATTTAACTATTTGGTCAGAGTTGCGACAAATGGAGAATTAAAAAGTTGGGATAGTTACTAAACCTATTTTCATTCTGACAACCATAGCCAATATGATAATGTCTATACCGATTCAAAATATAGAACAACTTTTGGGAATTTACTACAGACTTCCGATAGAAAACCCTTGGCATGAAGGGGAAATTACCGTTCAAGAACAGGAGACGTCTACTCTCAAGTGGAGCAACCAAGCTGGAGTTAGTTGGGATCTTTTTCCTGATTTAGAACACAACAAGCTAAATACTGGAAGTGAAAATCCTTATTATGAATCTGGCCCAAGGGAATTTAAGCTACAAATCAGAAACGGTAAGCTGATAGGTTTTTTGTTTGGCTCTGATTTGTTTGTAGTGGCTGGCTATTCAGGAATACCCCAGCTGAGTGGTGGCTTAAAGGGTTATATTTCAATGGGATTGCCCCCAGCACCGGAAGGTTTTGGCTATGGTGTTAGTTTTTATGCTAGTGTTTGGTCGTTGATTGATAAACCATTGGCTGGATTTCAAATTGGTCTACCTTCGACTTGGATTACTCCAGATAATCGTGATTTTAAAAAACCACTCTGCCCACCGGGAACTGTGGCTCGAGATAATTGGCCAGAACGTGGTCCATATTATCAGGATGTATTCCAAACTATTGAGGGTGGAATCGGTTACTGGATCAGTACTCAGTTTGGTTCAAAACAGCCAAAGTATCGTATTAATGGTACGCCCAATGGATATAACCATGAGGTATCGTCTCCTGGATGGGGATTCGGTTCGGTTAAACCTTTAAAATCTGAAGAAATTGGTATCGCCCAATTATCTAATCGTTTATTACTTCCCCCGGATGGAATGACCTTTGAAAAGGAAGTCAAAGGTGAAATGATAGGTAACGCTTGGATGGCGTTGCCATTAACTGAAGGCAGAAAGACATCGCTTGGGCCAACGGGAGAAATGTGCTGGACCCTTTTTCTAAATGCATCCAATTTCAGTGGACCGGTTGCTTTTTGGATCCCCGAAACTTGGAGTTATCTCTCTCAAAGTTATCCAGTTATTAATGGTCGAGGTTTGGACAGTCGACCAGGACGGATGGCCAGTGGTGCTATGGAAATCAACACAGTACCTTATTTTGAATCAAAAGATACCACTGGCAACGTATACAGTCGAATTCCTCGTCTTCATTTTCCAGTCAATCAGGATGGATTAACCATCTTAATGAGAGATGTCAAACTCTATTCCAAATTATCACTCTATCATCAAATTAAAGAGTGGTCCGATGAAAAACCGTTTCCCTCCGGCAGATTTGATGAACACTTGAATGCTTGCTGGGTTCCAGCAATAAAAAGCCATCCTTTTTCTCTTAGTCAAGGAGAAAATAATATCCCTTTGTCTGCTGAAAATATACTGGAGCCAATAATAACAGAAAAAGATGGTTCTTACGCATTTGCCTTAAAGTGGCTTTCATTAGAAACTGCAGGTGTTTTGCCTGAATATTACAAGATGAAAAATCAGAAAATGAGACCAGTAAAGGCTAAAAATGTCCCACCAGACACTGAATTAGTTAGGCAGCAATTTATAGAATATGAACCGCTGCCGAGTAACTTATCATAAAAAGCACACACTTCCGGGTGATGCTGCCCTGCCTCTATTCTAATTTCCAATGAGCTGTTTCAAAGTAATCTGATTGTTATCTTTTATAAGTGCGTTTTTCTATAACCTTTTTTGATGTCAGGGCATAAACCGAAAAACTCTATCATAA
>CAYVHK010000116.1:0-13258 GCA_964451145.1 uncultured bacterium
TGCAAACGTTTGCTGTATGATTCCTCAACTTGCCCACCAACATATCACTAACCTCGCACCAACTGGCAATTTGTCGGTTACTCGACTCGGGTTCAAGCTCTAACATTTTCCCGACCGCATCCCTTTTCTTCTGATCGCTCCCCGCTTTGCCATGATTAGTATTTTCAGCACAGGCCAACCTCTCAGCATTTATCCAAACCCCTTTCTTTGGTTACCTCAACCTCTATCTCTGAACGACCTATCTTCTTGGCCACCTCTAGCGGATGAAAACCACCATACAAAATCCAATCACAACCATCATAGACAGCCTTAGAACTTATCACCCCTCTTCATAGCTTCAGCGTACTCAGACACTGTTACAAAAACAACAGACCGTAAGTTCACCGACTGACTAACCGTGATGTCTTCGATTGGTAACTTTTCTGGCATAATACTCCTCCTTGAAACAACTCCATTTGATCCTGATCCTCCGAAGGACCAACTTTGACTCGATCAGGCACTAAACTCGTGCCGTTGAAGATGACGGTCAAGCGAATGCAGGAATAATCTTGGAATTACAAGCAGAAAAGAAAGCTCTATAAGATCAAATCGAAAGGCAACATCACGCCTTGATCGAGCACCAACGACTCAACACGTTTATCACTAGACTCAAAATGATCTTTTCCGATTAATGACTGAAGGCTTGATTACAAACGGCTACTTTAAGATCACCTGTTTTCTGGTTTGGCTATAATCACCGGCCTGCAACTGATAGAAGTAAGTACCACTGGCCACCACTTCTCCAGCCTCTGTCTTTCTATCCCAATAAGCTACCTGGTCAGCTCTGATATATCTACCACCCATTATCATTCCTAGTTCCAGCTGACGAATAAGCTGACCTTGAACATCATATATGAAAAGTGGTTTTAGGGAGGTTGGGAAACTGAATGAAATATTGAGTTCTAGAGGATACTTTCAGAGTGTTTTATGATATCCACAAAACGGTACCCTTGAATATTGTATTGTTTCCTAATTAGAGTGATGTTTTTGGGGTCCCCGCAGGGGTCCCCATTTAACTCATTTTTCTCTAGTGCTGATAATTTTCACCAACTAAATTATTGGCTGCTCGAACTGGACGGAACAGCGTCTGCCGCATAGCTGGCATCTCAGCTAATAGTTCTGGATGTGGTTCCCAATCGTGCCATTTACTGTTGACAGTGTTGTAGCAACTAAAGACCGCGATACGGTCGTTTTCAGTATTGGTCCAAGGATGAGCACTATGCGTTAGTGCTTCTGTAAAAAAAAGAAGTGAACCCTCGGGACACTCGTAGGTATCCCAAATTGGCGAATCAAGTGCTTTTATGCTCTCTGGAGCTGCATAGACAGCTTTATGGCTACCGGTGACCAATAAGGTTCCTCCTTGACCTTTTTTGACTGGATTGAGCTCCCAAACCACCCGAGATAAGCCACTATAAGCTTTGCCTGGAATACAACGATAGACATGTGAGTCGCCAGGAAAACGGAATAGACCGTTGCCATTGTGGGGGCCAAAGTGCCCATCATTCAATGTTCGATAAAACAGCGAACAAGCTTCCATCCGAAATCCATAGCAACATGGACTTGATAGTGGAGGGTGAGCCACAAATTCGTTCATAAATCCAACCACCAAAGGATGATCCACCAATTTCTGAAGAGGTCCACCCATGGCTGATCTTTCTTTCTCAGGAATTGATTGAGGGTCATGCCGCAATTGGGAACCGAACTCTTGCATCTCCTTTAGTTCATTACCAGTGAGTACCCCAGGAATCAATAACCAACCATTACGATCGAATGCATATTTTTGCTCTTGGTTTAAGTTAATGACTGGAAGTTGGTCTGAGTTTGTTACTGGAAGATTATCTAGTTCACGTAGAGCAGAACCTCCTAGATTCTTACCAACTATGTACGGATCCCCATGGGAAATTTCTTTGAGTGCCATTTTAGTATCTCCTTTGAGAAGGTGTGTTATGTATTCAACTTTCGCATCGCTGAAATTCGTTGTAATACTGGTGGATGGCTATAGTTCAGAAAAACATTAATTGGATGGGGGGTTAGATTACCCAAATTAGAAACTGATAAATTTTTCAAGGCCAAAATCAAATTCTCAGCCATGCCAATCGTTTTAACAGCATATGCATCTGCTTGATATTCGTGCCGACGGGAAAGGCCGTGCAAAGCTATTGACAGTACAAATTCAATCGGCGAATACAGAAGCCCAAAAAAGACTAAACCAGCGTATAAAGGTGTTTGCTCCATTCCGAAAGCTGAGAATAGCGGTCTATTGTCGATAAAATAGGATAAAAGATAAAACAATAACCCAGAATGAGCGAGCGACAGAACCATACTTTTTAGCAGATGTTTTTCTTTATAATGTCCGACTTCATGTGCAATAACAGCAACTAGCTCGTCTACTGAATGATTTTCAATCAGTGTATCAAAAAGGACAATTCTCTTCTGGTTACCGAATCCGGTAAAGTAGGCGTTGGCATGGGCTGAGCGTCGAGAACCATCCATGATGAAAATTTCTTTTAAAGGGAACTTGACCTGATCAGCATAAGCTTGAATTGCAGTTTTGAGTTCGCCTTCTGCCAATGGGGTAAATTGGTTGAACAATGGGGAAATTAGATTGGTATAGATCGGTGGAGCTAAAATGGAAAAAATAATGGTCAATCCCCAAGCATATAGCCAAGCCCATTCACCTAATTGGTAAAAAAAGAAAAGAATTGCTGTTAAAATCAGCCCCCCCAAAACCAAGGTCAACATATAAGACTTAATCTTATCGAGAAAAAATGTCGCTAGAGTTGTTTGATTGAATCCAAACTTGGCTTCAATTACAAACGTATTGTACCAATCAAAAGGAAAAGATAGCCAATCGTTAGCCAGAAAAAGCAGGCCAAAAAAAAGCAGACCGGTTGGAATAGTAGACAAACCAACCCCTCTAACATAATTGTCGAGCAAATTAAAACCGTCAGCTAAAATTAATGCTAGGATAACGAGTAAACTAATGCTTGAAGATACGTAGGATAGCTTGGTTTTCGCTTGTGTATATCGTTGGGATTTTTGGTATTCTTGGGGTTGATAGAAACCATCAAATTCTCTGGGTAGATCAGGAGCCATAGCTGTTAAGTTGAGATAGCGAACACAACTGCGAATCAGGAATTCGATGACTAACGCTAAAACTATAATGATTAAATAGAGGTTCATTTACTACAAAAATTCAGTTAATAACAACAAGATAGTGGCACAATTTTAATATGAGTTCAAAGATAAATCAAAAATTTGCTATAGTCAGCCCAAATTCTATTTCTCTAAATTGACTCAGAATTGGATACCTTGTAGCAAATTGAGACCTAAACTTTACGATTCAAAAATAGCCTTACATCCACTTTCTTTTATGCTCGATCGTTGACAGAAATATGGTTAATTGATAGAATTATTTTGTGATACCAACATACTTGAATAATACTTCTATTGAATTGATTCGACCGGTTGATGGTCGAAAAATACAGCATGCTGTATTAGATTTTGATGGCACTATTTCTCTGATTCGGGATGGTTGGCAAAATGTGATGGTGCCGATGATGGTCGAAATTCTAATGCAGACTTCTACAAGTGAAAGTAAGCAACAACTAGAAAGTGTTGTGGTGGAGTTTGTTGATCATCTAACTGGTAAGCAAACCATTTACCAGATGATGCAATTGGTTCAAGAAGTCGAAAAACGAAATGGTAAAGCATCCGATCCCTTAGATTACAAAGACCTTTACAATAGTCGGTTGTTACCAATAGTTGATCAGCGAATTTCCGGTTTAAATAATGGATCGGTTGAACCCGATTCTTTAAGAGTTTCACATAGTTTGGAACTTCTGAAAAAATTGCAACAACGGGATGTTCGTCTCTATTTGGCAAGTGGTACTGACATCGAATTCGTACAAGAAGAAGCCAAACTGCTCGGTGTAGCTGATTACTTTGATGGCGGGATTTTTGGCGCACTTCGAGAACATGCCAATTTTTCCAAAGCTATGGTAATTCAAAAAATCTTGACTGATTTTGATCTATTAGGTCAACAATTGCTAATTATTGGTGATGGATATGTTGAGATAGAAAACGCTAAAAGTGTTTCTGCCATCGCTGTTGGCGTAGCCTCTCAAGAAAACAACCGTTATCAGATGAATGCCAACAAACGGGAGCGGTTGATTCGGGCCGGTGCCGATATTATTATTGAAGATTACGCCCAAATAGATCAACTTTTAACTTATTTAGGACAGGATTAGTAGCAACAAATATGAGTCAACACAAAGCACCTAACATCTTACTGATTTTGAATGATGACATGGGGTTCTCCGACCTTGGTTGTTACGGAGGCGAGGTTCATAGTCCGAACTTGGATCGGCTCGCTTACGGGGGACTGAGATTTACTCAATTTTATAATACGGCTCGGTGTTGTCCTTCACGAGCATCTTTATTGACTGGTTTACACCCACACCAAACTGGTGTTGGTCATATGATGACCGATGATGGTTTAGAAGGCTATCGGGGTGATCTTAACCATCACTGTGTAACGATTGCTGATGTGACTAAATCGGCCGGTTACAACACCTACATGAGTGGTAAGTGGCACATTAGTCGCCATATTGGGCCAGATGGCCCCAAGCACAGTTGGCCATTACAAAGGGGATTTGACCAATTTTACGGCATCATTACTGGTGCGGCTAACTTTTGGAAACCTCGCACCTTGACGCGCAATAATGAACAGTTGGATTTAGAAAATCTGCCCGATGGCTATTTTTTCACAGATGCTATCAGTGATCAGGCAGTTGATTTCATTCTTCAACATCACCAAACGGAACCAGATAATCCGTTTTTTTCCTACGTAGCCTATACTGCACCACATTGGCCTCTTCATGCGCATCAAGAAGACATAGATAAATATTTAGGCCGATTCGATCGTGGTTGGGATATATTACGTCAACAACGCTTGCAAAGAATGCGTCAAATGGGAATATTAGATATTAACTGGCAGCTTAGTGATCGGGACCCTTCTCAACCCCCATGGGAGAAAGCCGAATTCAAGGAATGGAATTGCCGACGAATGGAAGTTTACTCAGCTCAAATTGACCGAATGGATCAGGGGATCGGTCGTATTATCAGAGCCTTAGAGGATACAGGACAACTGGACAACACGCTGATTATGTTTTTAGCTGATAATGGTGGTTGTGCCGAAGAATTGGGTGGCCCGCCAACACCAGGCAAAGCCCGTGTACAGGAAGTCAACACCGATATTTCTACTTCTTTAACCAGCGATGGCCAGCCGGTTTATCATGGTAATGATCCCACAATTATGCCTGGTCCAGAGACGACTTATCAAAGCTATGGTGTTCCCTGGGCTAACCTTTCCAATACCCCTTTCCGTGAGTATAAACACTGGGTCCACGAGGGTGGAATCGGTACACCACTGATTGCTCATTGGCCGGCGGGCATTTCAGCCAGAGGAGAACTTAGACATCAACCGGCCCAGTTGCCTGATATTATGGCGACCTGCCTAGAGGTTTCATCCGCGGAATACCCGACTGAATATAAAGGTCATAAAATTCAGCCTCTTGAAGGCCACAGTTTAACCTCTATTTTTAGCGATAAAGATAATGGTAAAGAGGTATTGTATTGGGAGCATGAAGGCAATCAAGCTGTTAGGCGAGGGAAATGGAAGCTAGTTTCTAAGCATCCCCATGATTGGGAATTATACAACATCGAAATCGATCGAACTGAATTAAATGACCTGTCAGCTCAATATCCGGCTGTAGTAGCTGAACTATCAAGCCTGTACCAGATTTGGGCTGATCGTTGTCAAGTTGAGCCTTGGCAAAATATAACCACTGGTAGGCACTCGAGAAAAAGAAAATGACAAGGGATACTAAGTATGGGATTAACAAAAGAACAAGTTGAAGCTTACAATGAAGATGGATTTGTATTGGCTGAGAATGTATTGGACCTGTCCGACACTCAACCTGTCATTGACGAATTAGTGGAATTCATCGACCGCCGATCCAGTGAGCTGTTTGAACAAGAAAAGATTACCGATCTCTATACTGAAGCTAGTTTTGAACAACGATTTGGTTTGCTTCTCAAGCAATCGGTAGAAATTGGTCATGGTATGGACATTATGAACATGCGAGGCGCCGCTATGTTCGATTTTTTGGGTAATAGTAACCTTTTAGACGCAGTTCAATCCTTGATAGGTCCAGAAATTACTTGCAATCCAATTCAGCATGTCCGAGCCAAACCACCGTCAAATTTCGGACATAGTAGTTGGTCTCACGGCGTACCTTGGCATCAGGACGCAGCGGTGATGATGAAGGAAGCTGAAAATTCTAATGTCATTACTTGTTGGTTACCATTAAGTTTAAGTACGAGCGAGCGGGGCTGTTTGCAGATTTTACCTGGTGTATCCCAACTAGGCTATTTGACCCATCAGAAAGAAGGTGGCACCATGATTGTGCCAGCTCTCATGCCAGAGACTAAACCTGTCTATTTGGAGTGCGACCGTGGTGATGTAGTCTTCCTCAGCCGTTACACACCCCACTCTTCACTACCTAACCCGTCTGAGTATTGCCGCTGGTCCCTAGATTTACGTTATCAACCCACTGGCCAGCACACTGGTCGTACTGCTCATCCCGATTTTGTAGTTCGAAGTTCGAATCAGCCGGAAAGTGTGTTGACCGACCATCAAACTTGGTGCCATATGTGGGTTGATGCTTTTGAAAACCCAAGAGGTACTGCAACTCACCGTACTGAATAATGATATTACTTAATATGTTTAACAAAAAGAACAACGTTATCTGCCACAAATTGGGGTGAGGTAGACCAATTTGTGGCCAACCAATGGAAGGCAGGTCTATCATAGAAGCAAAGGTGAGTTGGATCATTTTTATAGTACCAACAGCCAAAGTCTGTTTGGGTTGGCACAAATTGGGTCATTATACCCAGTATTCCATTGGGTTTAACACAAGACCATAATTGTTCCAGTTCAGATCTTGGCTGTTGTAAATGTTCGACTGTTTCAGAAGTAGTAATAAAGTCATAGGACTTTTTCAACGCGTCAGGTTGGTAAGCATAGAACCGGTCAAAAATGGTCATTTGATGTCCTATTTCTTCGAACATCACTGACAAGGTTGGACCAGGACCGGAACCAAAATCAAGTCCTTGACTGTTCGGGGCCAATCGTTGTTGTACTGGTTCAAAAAGGCGATTCAAAAAACCACGGTACCGGGGATCTTCAGGTGAGTTTTGGTGCGTGTCGTATCTAGATTTTTCTACTTCAGGGGACAGGAAAAATTGTGGTGGGACAAATATCAGTTGGCAATTTGAGCACTTGAGAAAAAAGCGGTGTTCATCTTGGAAAAAATCATCACCGCTTCTATATAAACAGAGTGGGCACTGCTGTTTATGGTCCAAATTTTAAAGTCCAGCTTTGATCCAAGCCCAATTAATGGTTAGTTTACCTTGTGGATCAACTGCTAGCCCTTTTGCCTTGAAATTGGCCTGAATCTCAGCTGATGATAATGCACGTTGATAGATGGTAACTTCGTCGATCAACCCAATAAAACCGCCGTCTTGTGCTTTGCCGATTTCTGTTTCTGAACTATTACTTTTCATGGGACCATTATAGGCGCTTTCCTTGATTAACTCACCATCAACGTAAAGAAATTTCTTCTTATTGTCGACTACTCCGGTTATATAGTGCCATTCATCAGCTGCAAATTTAGGAGCCCCAAAACCTCCATCCCCTTGCCAGCCAGGACATGTGATAAACTCCATTTCCGCTCCAGCATTTCGACCATCAAATCGAAATGCCCATCCAGCAGCATCTCTTTGCGCAACAATGGTGCCACAACAACCAGCTACCACGCCTTTAACTGGCAGTTTGCTTTTTGCCTTGACCCAAGCAGCTACTGTCATAGTTTTTTTACCATTAAATTCTAAGGTTTTGCTCCCTGGTATATCGACTGAATCGTCGCCATCACACTCGAAGGCCTGACCAATTTTTCCAGCCTTGATCTTCCCGTTACCGACTAATTCTCCGTGATTCTCACCTATTACGTCTTTAACTTTTTTACCTTCTACTGTTTTTTGGTCCAGTGGCCAGTAAGCTACCAATCCCTTTGTTATCAATTGAGCTTCGGTCTTTAAACACCATACTAAGTTTAATACTAAGAACAGTAGTGTTAGAAAACATGTATTGCGATTCATTTCGATATTATCTCCTTCTTTATTTCCTTTCGTACGAACTTCAGTGAGGGCTAATTTTTAAACGTTTTAGCGGTTTTAATAATACAACTACTGCCCAGTGAGTCGATGTTGCAAAAACCATTCATAAAGTTGAGGGTTGTCGTAGGTTATTGTCCACGGATCGTGGTTTGTATCAGGGTAGAAGTGAAATTGACATCACTACCCAGATCTTTTAGAGCCATTACTACAATTCTTTGAATCGTCGATTAGCACAATGTCATCTGCATCTCCATGAAAAACCCAGAGAGGCAGTTTTTTGATTCGGTGAGCTTGTGCGGGGGCACCTCGTCCACAGATTGGCGCCACAGCTGCAAAAAAATCAGGGTAAGCAGTGGCTAAAGCCCGAAAACCGTGTTCTCCCATGCTTAATCCAGTTAAATAGATTCGGCTAGGATCAACTGATTGTGTCATAATAACATGATCCCACAGATCTTTTAGCATTTCAACTTTTTGGGGCCAGACAGTCTCGGCTGGGCATTGTGGTCAAACAGTCACAAAAGGAAAATTAGCATCTTGCTGTACAACTTTGGGGATACCATGTACGAACAATTGAGATAAGTCGTTGCCTCGTTCATCCATTCCATGAAGAAACATCAACATTGGATATCCAGACTCAGAGTTACCCTCTGGCACGTGTAACAGATAGTGAAGTTGATCACCATTATTGGCAGCGAAGGTGGATTGGATCTGCATTCTAATTTCCTTTTTGGTTTGCCTTTTGTACAATCGCCCAGTCGACAGTATAAGCATCCAAGAACTCAGTAGTTAAATCGAGACCAAACCCGGGTTTATCGTTCAAGCAAAATAATCCATCTTTAGGCTGTGGGCGCAACATCTTATAGATATCACTTTCGACTTCCTGTTGAACTGCCGAATGACTAAGACCAAATGTTTCTGCCATAGCAGGCAGAGGTAAACAAGCAATCAAGTGTAATCCCCATGGTGTACCAGCTTGATGTGGCCAAGTTGGAATTTTTAAATCAGCGCTTTCTTGTGCAATGCGCAAGCATTCGCCGAATCCACCAGCCCAACTAACATCGGGTTGGATCATATCTGCCGCTTTCCATTTTAACAATTCTCGAAACCCATAACGGGTAAATTCGTGTTCGCCAGAAACGATCCAAGTCGGATCAATAGCCTCGACTAATTTAGCCATGCCCTCATAATTGTCTAAAGCAATTGGTTCTTCAATCCATTTTAAATTTAAATTAGTAGTGGCTTCGGCAAAACGGAGTGTGTAATCGACGTTCCAACGAAGATAAATATCCACCATTAAATCAACATTATTACCTATGAGGTCTCGTGATTTATGAACCGTTTCCAAATTTTTTTGCCATCCGGCTTCGCCTTCTATGGCACCAGCGCGAAGGGGAATTTTACAAGCATTGAAACCTTGCTCAACATAGTCAACAATATCATTACCAGTAGCATAAGCCGGGATTTCAAGCTGAGGCTGATCGGTAACTAAAGCATAAACAGGCTGATCCAGAATTTTTCCACATAAGTCCCAAAGTGCTAAATCAATACCACTTAGAGCGTAGATGACCAAACCACGTCGGCCATAGATGGAACTAATATGGTAAAGGTTGTCCCAAATCTGGACAACATCTAATGGATCTTGGTCGATTAAAAAATGTTTCAGATGTAGATCAATAACCAATGCACCGGCTAGACCGCCGCCACCAAGACCATATCCTTTTAAGCCTTTGTCAGTGGTGATTTCTACCATCAACGCTCCCGCTTGGGCGGCAAATGGCCCACGCCAATCGACATGGTGTGCTGAGTCTGACACCACAGTTTTTGATCTTTGAGAAAAGGCTAACCGAGACATTGCTGACGGGTTCAAGTTGAGATGCCACGTCCGGATACCAACAATTTTGTGCCGTTTTTTTGCTTTTTGTTTGAAACTTTGGCTAAGTTGATCGATGATAGAAAATTTCATGGTTAGGAGTAATTAATAAAATTATCCGATTAATAATCTACTAACACTATATCAATGTTGCAGTTGAACTTCAACCCCAAACATGCTAGACTGGCTAAGCATCAAATGTGATTTCTCAATAAGTTTAGCGGTTCTATTTTCAGTCTATTTAATGACAACCGGATGCAGTCCGACACTGTAACTCAACGTGTGAAATTTATATGTCAGGCATGAAAAGTTAGACTTGATCAACAACCCAAAAGAAAATTATGGATTCAAAATACCACATCCAAAGTATCGATCAAATTCCATCGCCTTCGTTGATTATTTATCTAGATTTAGTCAAGAACAATATTAGAAAGGCCATTGAGATGGTTGGAGGGGAAGTCGATAGGCTAAGACCACATGTCAAAACACATAAAACTATACAGATTGTTGAATTAGAATTGGCCGCCGGAATCAACAAGCACAAATGTGCTACTCTTACAGAAGCCGAAATGTTAGCCCAAGCTGGAGCTACCGATATTTTGATTGCCTACCAAATGGTGGGACCGAATATCCAGCGTTTTGTTGATCTGAAAAATCAGTTTTCGGAAGTCGATTTTCAAGTGATCGTCGATCACCCGACGGCTATTTTAGCTCTTGCCCAAGCAGTTCGACAGGAGGGGCAAACTGTCAAGGTAATGCTGGATTTCAATGTTGGCATGAATCGAACAGGAATTACCTTAGCTGATGGGGCAAGAGATCTCTATCGTCAGATTCAGCAAACTGATGGTTTAATAGCATTTGGCTTACACGTTTACGATGGGCACATCAATCACGGTTCAGTTGACGAACGTCGGCTAGCTTGCCAGAACAGTTTAGATCAGGTTGAGCTCTTCAAACAAAAACTGCGGGGTGACTATTTACCTAATGTTGTTATGGGTGGCACACCAACTTTTCCCATTTATGCCAAAGTGCCCGAGGTTGAAACCTGTCCCGGCACTTTCATTTTTAATGATTTTAATTATTCTGAAAAGTACCCAGACCTTGATTTCGTTCCTGCTGCACTATTGCTGAGTCGTGTTATCAGTTTGCCTGCAGCTGGTCGAGTCACACTTGATCTGGGACATAAAGCGATTTCGGCGGATTCCAAAGGCGCACGAGGGAAAATTTTGAACTTAGATTGTGCGGAGCTATTATCCCAACACGAAGAACATTGGTCTGTCAAAATCACCCCATCGACTGAAGTTTTATTAGGTCAAGCTGTTTTTGTTTGCCCTGCTCATATCTGTCCCACAGTAGCTCTGCACCAATTTTACTATGTGGTCGATGAACGTGGCAATTGCGTTGATCAATGGGAGGTAGCAGCTCGCCACCGAAACTAAAAAAACGGATTTCTGAATCAATGTTGAAAAAGTTGAATTTTTGTGTTTGATGATCAAATCACACATGGGATCAACAACGTTGGTATTACTGCGTGATGTTGTTATTACGCCCCCGCCAAATATGAGCTTGAAGGCAAAAATGCCAAATTATAACGATAGGTAAACTTTAATTGTATTTATTCCAGCTTGGTTTAATTTTGAACTAGGTAGATATCGCCAAAGGATTATTATAATGACACTTGAAGTCGTTGCTCCAGAAAGTTTAGGCTTGTCAAGCCAACGCCTAGCCCGCATTCGACATGTCATGGAAGGATACGTTGATAATGGCCACCTACCAGGTCTGATGACTATGATATGGCGAAGTGGATCGGTTGCTCATCTCGAAAAAATTGGTCAAAAAGACAGTCAAAAAGCCATTGAGTTGGACACGATCTTTCGCATCTATTCCATGACTAAGCCTATTACCAGTGTAGCTATCATGATGTTATATGAGGAGGGACATTTCCAACTGAACGACCCTGTGGCGAATTTCATTCCCGATTTGGGTGATATGAAAGTGATTGCTGATTTGGCCGACGGTTCTGTTGAAACCGTTTCAGCCCAAGGGGAAATGACGATTCGTGATTTGTTGCGGCATACTTCAGGCCTGACCTATGACTTTAATGGTAATGTAGTTAGCGACATGTATAAGGATGCTGATCTTTATAATTCTGAATCCTTGCTGGACATGGTTCAAAAGCTGGCTAGTTTTCCACTGGTTCATCATCCAGGTAAGATTTGGCACTATAGTTTTTCTAGTGATGTCCTCGGCTGTTTAGTGGAGATGATTTCGGGTCAGCCGTTCGAACAATTTTTGCAACACCGGATCTTTGACCCTTTGGGTATGATTGATACAAGTTTTGATATTGATGAAGAAAAAATCGATCGTTATGCCGCTCTTTATAAAGCTACCAAAGACGGTAAATATGAACTAGCTGGTAGTTCAATTATCGATCGTCTGGATGCTGCAGGCCGAAAACGTACTATCTGTTCTGGTGGTGGTGGGTTACTATCAACTACTGCCGATTATTTACGCTTTTGTCAAATGATGATCAATGGTGGATATCTAAACAATGAGCAATTACTATCTCGAACTACAGTGGAGATGATGACCCGCAATCATCTGACTAAAGATCAACATCCATTTGGCATGAATGGTGTTGGGTTTGGCCTAGGGTTTTCGGTTGTTACTGATTTGGCTCAATCAGCTATTCTAGGATCTGAAGGGCTGTTTCGCTGGGGAGGAGCGGCTTCGACTACTTTCTGGATCGATCCACAGGAGGAATTGATCGCTATTTTGATGACCCAACTGCTGAATAATCCACATCCGTTTTTGTCTCAATTCCGAGTATTAGCCTATCAATCGATAATAGATTAAGTTTAATAACTAATTGAGTTTATTGAGGAGAATCTAATTTGAATTTAATAACGCTTATGTGTAATCGCGCTAGCTGTCTGATTTTAGTTGTTCTGTTCTGCTGTATGCCAGCTCAAGCAGGGAAATTTGCCATTGACTTCGATCAGCCTAACGGTAAACCAAAAACAGTTCCGATTGATGGTGGTTTAGATTGGAAGCCATTACAAGGAAAATGGACTGTCAAAAATAAAAAATATCATCAACAAGATATCA
>CAYVHK010000116.1:13268-14701 GCA_964451145.1 uncultured bacterium
ATCAAGTTTACTAGTACAGCCAATTGCACCACTTACCATCGAAGCTATATTGGGGATGAAAACTGGACTGATTATACGTTACAAACGACAGTTCGTATTGAAGAAGGAGGTCCTCTTGCCCCAATCGTTGGCATTTTCTTTCGAGTGAATGGTGATAACCCTAAGAAGGGAGAAATGGAATGCAACTACTACTATTTTCGCTTAGACCAGCGTGCAGCCGAAGGGCCATGCTTGATTAAATCACCCAACCAAATTCTCCGGATTACTAAAGGGAAACCTTGTAAATTAGAGACGGATTACGTCCTAAAAGTAATAGCTAAAGGGTCTAGTATTAAGTGCTTTATCGATGATAAACTAGAATTTGATGTCAAAGATGAGTCTTTTCCTAAAGGCGCAGTAGGTGTTGGTACATTTAATGCCGGTGCTAGTTTCGATGATTTGATAGTTGAAGGGCCAGAGATACCGCAATCGGTTGATAATCGATACAAGTTGACAACTACTTGGGCTAACTGCAAAGTTAGGTTTTAGAGACGAATAGATCACAAATGAAAAACGAACTAACAGCTCAACAAATACAGTCCTATCAAAATAATGGGTTTTTGATAATTCCTGACTTTTTAACATCTACCGAATTGACTGAATGGCGGCGGTGTACTGACGAAGCGGTATCCGAACGACTGGGAGACTCAATTGACCAAATGACTAATCAAATGAACCCAGACGATTTCTATGCTCAGGTCTTTACACAATGTTTGCGGTTGTCCGATACTCACCAAGGAATACGTCAACTGATCCATGATCCTAGGATCGGTCAGATGGTAGCGGACCTAGCCGGCGAAGCCGGCATGCGTGTCTGGCATGATCAGGCTTTAATTAAGCCTCCACATGGTAATCCTACTGCTTGGCATCTAGATGTGCCTTATTGGTCTTTCGATTCGAGAAATGCTCTCTCTTTCTGGGTGGCTTTGGATGATGCTACTTTGGCCAATGGTTGTTTGTGGTATATTCCAGGATCACATCGGCAAGCAAGTTACAATAATGTTGGGATTGGTCAAAATTTAGGAGCCTTATTTCAAATGTATCCAGATTGGAAATCTATCCCACCTCAACCCGGTCCTTGCTCAGCTGGTTCAATGGTTTTGCATAATGGTTTAACTGCTCATGCAGCTGGAGCTAATATGACTATTCATCATCGCCGAGCCATGACTTGCGCTTTCATGCCTGATGGTTCTACTTTCAACGGTAAAAAGAATATTCTTCCCCAAGATTATTTCGACTCTTTGGAAGTAGGAGATCTACTTAACGACGAAGAACAAAACACATTGGTTTGGCACCAGTCTTGGACTAAGTAGGTGAACTACGGTGTCATTAGAAGCTGAATCCATAAAATGCTAAACTTAACTATTTGGCACTGAAACAGGTCTTTTTTGGTC
>CAYVHK010000117.1:0-6225 GCA_964451145.1 uncultured bacterium
GGTTCCCTTACCAACGGTCGTCAGATAATACATTATTGAGGTTTAATCTTCAACTGGAAAATTAACCCCGTTGCAGTTGTGCATAAACCATGTCAGAAATACCAATACCTCTTTTAGAGGCAATTTTACCGATTTCTTGATCGAGCATATCGGTGAAAATTTTTTCGGCATTACCACCATGTATAAAATCACTTTTTGGTACGGCTGATCGCATTTGCTTCAGCATTTGATGAGTAAACAGGGACTCAAATTCTTGAGCCACAGACTTTAGTTCTTGGTTGAAAAGTTTCTGGTTTGGGTCGGATTTTTTTTCCGGATTTGTTAATTTGGTAGAACTTTTTTGCCGATACTGTTCTAGATTATTAACTGGCAATCGACCAAAGTGAGATAATGGTTTCATTCTGTTAGTTTTACTCCTGTTTAGCTAATGAATAATTAGCTTAGCATGAAGTGAGCCATTTTTTTCAATATTTTGTAAAATAGAAATTAGTTCACGTGGTGTAGCACCTAATGCATTGAGAGAATCGACCACGGTTGCAACAGTTGTACTCTCTGGTATCTCCGTCAACCAACCTTCTGATTCTTGAGTGGTGATTTCTGTCTCAGTCGAGACAACTGTTTGTCCGTCGCTGGCTGGACCTGGTTGACTGACATCTGTCTCTGTATTGATGGTCACAAATAGGCTTCCGTGTGTAACAGCTACCTCGGATATAGCGACGTTAGAGCCAATAACCACTGTTCCAGTCTTCTCATCGATTACTACCTGAGCCGGCCGATCAATCACGATTTTTAAGTCGCCAATTTGAGCTAAAAAGCGAATTACGTTATCAGTATAGATGTTTTCATCTGGATTTCGCAAAATCGATGGAATGATCACACGAACCGATCCACTATCAACGGTAGTTGCTGGTTGAGGTGCATAATTGAGTTCATTATTAATTGCATCAGCGATATTAACTGCGGTAGTGTAGTCAGCGTGATAAGGAACCAAAACAAGTTCCTCGCCTTCAAAAACGTCGATGCGCATGGCTTTATGAACAATACCACCATTGGGTACTGTTCCAGCTGTTGGATGATTTTTTTGGATACTATCTCCGCCAACTGAAGCACCATATCCACCTAACGATATTACCCCGCCGGCCATTACATAGACCTCTTTTTCTGGGTCTAATGGATGAAAAAGAGGGGTAGGTAGTAGTGTGCCACCTTGCAGGCTAGTAGCGGTTTGTAATGAGTCTATCTGGACATCTATCTCTGATCCTACCTTAGAAAAAGGTGGTAGAACCGCTGTTACCGTAACTACAGCCGTGTTTTTGGTATCCAGACGATCCAAATCCATGGTGATTCCCATATTCTGGATCATGTTTTCCACAAACCGCTGTGTTACTTGACTTTGCTTATCACCGGTATTATTTAGACCAGTCACTAACCCCATGCCAAATAGTTTAGCTTCGTGAATTCCATCAACGGTTACAACATCCTTAATTCGCGTTTGAAGAGCCAGAGAGGGGGTGGTGAAAATACATATAACCCAAAAGGTAATCCAAAGAGCGATTAATTTTTTCATGGTTTGCTTCATCTTTTTTCAAATCCTTACTTATATCAAGCATAAATTCTAAAAAATCCAAACCCAATCGATAAGCCGACTCAATAAGCCTGGTTTTTGTTGGCGAGAGATCATACCTTTACCTTGGTAGGAAATTTCTGCGTTAGCTAAACTAGTTGACATGACCGTATTATTGGCACTGACATCTTGCTCTCTTACCATTCCTTTGATAATTAAAGTTTGTTGTTCGCCGTTTACAGTAATCTGTCGCTGCCCTTCGATAACCAACGTTCCGTTAGCCATAACCTCTGTTACCACGACACTAACTGTGGCATCCAAAGCATCGCTTTGTTCAGTAGAACCAAGCCCATCAAAGTTGCTAGCGGAGGATAAACTGATACCTTCGGGTAATATATTGCCAGTAGCACCCAGTCCACGTGTGGGCAAACCTACAAAAGCACCTAGCTTTCCATTGCGATCAGAAGTTCGGCTAGTTTTTGTTTTGGCTTCCCTTGAAGCGCTAGCTCGTTCAATGACCAGTATAGTTAACAAATCGCCGACCTGTCTTGCCTTTTTGTCGGCAAAAATGGAGGCTTGGTAAATGGTCATTCCTTTTTTCGCCGATACCATAGAAGTTCCCAAAAAGAAACAGATCAATATCAGGTTGACCAAAGTGGAAATTTTTTTCATGAAAATATTGGACCTAAAATACAATGGGTACTTGGATTGTTTGACTGTCATTTTGTATTCCTAGAAGTGAACCTGAACCTTTTTTTTGTCGATTACCTGACCGACGATGATTTTTTTTGATGTTATATTTTTCACACGAATTAGCTGCCCCAAGTCCCCGTTTTCGTTGGCGATCCCCTGAGTTTGGATTTTTAACCGATCTCGCTGGGCGATAATAGTGATAATGCTACCTTTCGTTACGTAGTATTGCTTTTGAAAATCTTCTTTGGTAATGATTTTACCCTGGCGAATCTGTCGTTTGGAAATTTGACCAACTACTGATGCTATTTCGGTCACAGGTTGCCCTGACGATCGACTAATTTTATCTAAGACTTTTTCTTCGATCTTCAAAAAGTTCAAATTAATTTTGCTTTGAGCAGGTATATCAACAGTTGATACCACGACAGATTGTCGAACTTGAATATCGAATGACAGAATCAACCGGTGAAGCTGATTGCCATTATCAATAGTGATAGCTAACCGACCTTCTTCCAATTGTCCCTTAGGGTAAAATTCGATTTTGGTTTGAGGAGTGATCGGTGGTAATGATGGAAAGGGCATTTTTGCTTTGATTTCCAATGCGTTTGTTTGTAGTCTTGTTTGGTAGAATATTTGCACCCTTTTTAACAACTCAGAAGTTCCCCTCCGTTTAGTTGAGGTGCTTTCTCGATACATTACTTGGCTTTGCCCGTTGATGTTCACCTGAGCCGGATTGATGTTGTTCCGTTTAAGCCAGTATACTACCTGTGGGGCACCAACTGATTTAGGTCGCCCAGTTCTGTTGACTGAACCAACTTTGATATTTTGAATTCGTTCTTTTTTGTTAATATCTTCGGTTTCAACAGTAGCAATGTCACCAATCAAGATGTCTGGTTGAGCCACACTAACATTTGATTTTAAAGTAATAATAGTAGTAGCCCAAACCGGTGCCTGCATTACCAACATGGTAATTATTAACACTTGTCTAATCTGTTTTGTCAGTTCCATATCTCTGCTCCCATACAGTTTGGATCAATCGATTCCTAAATACGTTGCTAGCAATCCGTGTGCCAATTCCCAACAAAAAGTCTGTAGCTTGACAAATAAGACCGGATTAGATAATATAATGTGGCTTGAATTAAACTAAAGAGACGTAAAATGAAAAGAACTTACCAGCCCAGTAAACGAAAACGGAAAAATAAATTTGGGTTTAGAAAACGGATGTCGACCCGTCATGGGCGGGCTGTTTTGTCTCGCCGACGTAGAAAAGGCCGTCAACAGCTTTCAGCCTAAGAAATTCGATCAAAATTGTGTTGCCTCCGTTATCGGTTGGCAAACTTCTACATACACCACTTCATCAGATATTGCTCATAGATGATGTCTCCAAGCGGGTTTTTTATTTGTTGGGAATCGACGAAAATATGGAGGCGATTGACATTCCTGCCCTTGTAATTTTTTGATTACTTGCAAACCTCGGCCTAACTAATTTGTCTCATAGGCTCTTACCAATCGGCATATTTTAGCCAATATAATTAGGAAATTATTGCCGTCTCAAGATAAGTTATGGTGAAGAAGTTGCACTGTCCGCTGACCTTTATTGACTTTTAACACAGGTGGAATTGGCAAAATATTTGCTGACTAATTTGTTATGGCTCGCAAATTTAATGTACCCCAATTTTATCGCAGTCCAATAATTTCAACTGTCAAAAATTTTCGTCAAATTGATGATCCTCGAAAGCGGGATTTAACACCATCAATTCTAGACTTTGGTCCAATCCGCTTTAAAATTGGTCGGCATTTTGGCTTCTGTTTTGGCGTTGAGAATGCTATTGAGATTGCCTATCAAGCTTTGAATCAACACCCGGATCAACGGATCTTTTTGCTATCTGAGATAATTCATAATCCACATGTCAATGCAGATTTACAAAAACGGGGTGTACAGTTTATCTGTGAAACATCAGGTGATCAGTTAATACCTTTTGAGGAATTACATCCAGAAGACGTGGTGGTTGTGCCAGCTTTTGGCACAACAGTTGAAGTTGAGCAGGCCCTTAATCAAAGGGGGGTTCTTCCTTACCAGTACAATACGACCTGTCCTTTTGTTGAGAAAGTGTGGAAAAAAAGTCGACAAATTAGCAAAGAAAATTATTCAGTTATAATACATGGAAAATGGAATCATGAAGAGACTCGAGCCACTTTTTCTCACTCACAACAGGATGCTGCCGTTTTAGTAGTCAGGGACCTAGAGGAAGCCAAAAAACTCACTGAAGTAATTCGGGAGAACGTCAAGATTGAATTCTTTTACAAATACTTTGGAAACCGGATTTCAGACGGCTTTGACCCAAAAATACACTTAAAAAAAATTGGCGTAGTGAATCAAACTACCATGTTAGCGACAGAGACGCAAGCTATTGCGAACCTCTTGAGAAAAGCAATTATCGATCGTTACGGTGAAGATCGGGTAGATGAACACTTCGCAGATACTCGGGATACGCTTTGCTACGCTACAAAAGAAAATCAAGATGCCACTTTGTCATTGATTTCAGCCGGCGCTGATTTAGCCATTATTGTTGGCGGTTATAATTCTTCCAACACCAGCCATTTGGTGGCACTTTGTCAATCTTCACTTCCAACCTATTTCATTTCCGATGCCGGTGAAATTTACTCGCCAAAAAATATTCAGCATTTAGATAATGTAAATAAGCGATTGATCGAGACCGAAAATTGGTTGCCCCAAAAAAATCCAACCGATATCATTCTAACTGCTGGTGCTTCCTGTCCTGATGCTCTATTAGACGAAGTATTGCAAAAAATTGTGGCTTGGTTTCCTGATAGTCATTCAATTGAAACAGTACTTAAACCCTACCTCCTAAAGTCATAGATTTTTTAGTTTCACAATATCTACACCGTATTTTCTCAACAAAGTTAACTCGTAGACTTGTGCCAAAAATCTGATTTGGCCAGTTCTTCAATGTATCTGAGAACCACCGTTGGTATAGGTATTTACCTGATGATATTTGTTCCACTTGATTTTAGCTGACTTATAGTCTTGTCTGCATTGATCTCCAAAGGATTATCTTCTAGACTTAACCAAATGAGACTAGGCAATTTAGATAGGGAACTGACGTTACCGATTCGGTTGCTACCTAAATTCAGGTGAGTAAGGTTGTTCAAACTGGCTATAGGATTGATATTATCAATCTGGTTTTCGTACAAGTACAACCAAGTAAGTTTGTTTAAACTAGACAAGGGACTAATATCGCCGATCTGGTTACTACCTAAATATAAATGGGTTAGGTTATTCAAATTGGATATGTCATTAATGTCATCAATCTGGTTCTCATGCAGATAAAGGTATGTCAGGTTAGTCAATTCGGATAAAGAGCTAATATCGCTAATTTGGTTGTTATATAAACTTAAGTTAGTTAAATTATTTAGCTTAGATAATAGAGTAATGTCGTTTATCTGATTGTTACTCAGATTTAAATTAGTTATGCCGGTGCAATATTGCAAACCGGTTAAATCCTGAATATTGGAACCTGAAGCATCTAAATTTTCTCTTAGTCCGGCTAATTCTGTATCGGTGATTAATTCACCTAATCCTTTATCTAAAGCCCTTTCTAATGTGATTCGTAAGCCATCATCGGGAATATTGACTGATACTGATTCTGGTAAAGAATCGTGTAGAATATCAGTACCATTGGCGTGTAGTTTTTGTATAATTGGATCTGCAGTGGCTGTTAATGAGTTGTCTTCTAAGTTCAACCAAGTGAGGTTATGCAAATTGAATAGAGAACTGACATCACTGATTTGGTTGCTATATAGGTTCAACCAAGTAAGATTATTCAAATTAGATAGAGGGCTGATGTCACTAATCTGATTGTTATAGAGATATAGCTCTTTCAGTTTAATCAATTCGGATAGGGGACGGATGTCGCTAATTTGGTTGTTAAACAAATTTAGTTGAGTTA
>CAYVHK010000117.1:6325-14680 GCA_964451145.1 uncultured bacterium
TCGGATAGGGGACGGATGTCGCTAATTTGGTTGTTAAACAAATTTAGTTGAGTTAAGTTGTTCAAATTAGACAAGGAACTGATGTCGCTAATTTGGTTGTTATGAAGATATAACTCAGTGAGTTTGTTCAAATTGGACAAAGGTCTGGTATCGCTAATCTGATTATTATTCAGACTTAGAATTGTCAGGTTATTTAAGTCAGATATTGGGCTAATGTCGTTGATGCGGTTGTTATAAAGATATAACTCAGTGAGTTTGTTCAAATTGGACAAAGGTCTGGTATCGCTAATCTGATTATTATTCAGACTTAGAATTGTTAGGTCATTTAAGTCAGATATTGGGCCAATATCGTCGATACGGTTGTTATAAAGATATAACTCAGTTAGCTTGTTCAAGTTAGACAAGGGAGTGAGATCAATGATCTGATTCCGATACAGTCTTAATTCAGTCAGATTTTTCAGATTGGATAGGGGACCGATGTCACTAATCTGGTTGTTATCCAACCACAAGAAAGTGAGTTTTTCTAAATTGGATAGGGGATGGATGTCACTAATCTGGTTGTTATCCATTACCACGCCTGTCAGAGTAGTTAGATTAGACAAAAGACTAATATCACTAATCTCGTTATTGGAAAAATTCAATAGGGTAAGATTATTCAAATTGTACAAGCTATCAATTGTATCGACTTGGTTGTTAGCAATCACTAAGCCTACTAGGTTGTTCAACTTGGATAGGGCGCTAATGTCACGGATCTGATTATTATCCATCACTAAACCTTTTAGCATATTCAACTCAAGTAAGGGACTAATATCCCGGATCTGATTGTTTGCCAGCCTTAACGCAATCAGGTTTTTCAAATTGGATAAGGCGTAAATATCATGGATCCGGTTATCATCAAGATTCAGATGGGTAAGATTATTTAAGTTGGATAAAACACAGATATCGCTGATTTTGTTTTTTTCTAAGTTCAACAGACTTAGATTCGTACAATATTGTAAACCATTCAGATCACTGATCTCGGAGTTGGAAGCATCCAATTCCCCCTTCATTTTAGTTAATTCGGTGTAGGTGATAGGATCACCAATGTCTTTACCCAATACTTGTTCTATCTTGGCACGCAATTTGTCATCAGAAATATTGACTTCAGTGGCTGTTGCGAAATTAAAATTAGCTATCAATAATAATAGCAAGTGAAAGCTCAATAGAATGTCGTTCATCATCAAAATTTTCTCTATCATGATCAGTTTACGTTTTCAAAGAAAATGCTACGTTAGCTTTTGAACTAAAAATTCTAGATTTAAAATAAGCAGATTATAGGAAATTATCTAAAAAAACTCGATAATACAGATCAGAATTTCATCCTTTAGTTGCTTATTTCCAACCTTTTACTTGTCAATTATGCATTTATTTATAGGTCGTATCAGTGGATAGCTTTCGACTAAATGACGTAATTCAGATGGAGTGAAAAACAGCCGGATATCTTTATCCTACTATTGTGACCTTGTAGACATCAACGCAACGCAACTCAAATTACTATGCTTAATAGATAGTGCCAATTAACCAATAGTTCAGGTTGGCAATCTTTAGAGCCAGATCTTTATTTGAACATTCATCATTATTTTTTCGTAACAGGAAAATTTAGACCATTTGGTGGTGAATTTTGCTTATTCGCTGTCAATATTTCTAATCGGTTTGATGAAAGCGATAAATGCGTTGGACACGTTCGGGCATGTGTTGCCAAACTTCATTTGAAAGTTGGGTCCTGAAAATACCATGGTCTCCCAATGCATTATGAATACGACTAAAATAGATCATAGCAACCATAGTACGAATCTGATTTGTGTAATTAGGCATGGCTCGATGCCAACATCTCATATCTCGAACTATAAGCGATCCTGCTGGCATGACCATCCGAACAGAGGGTTGTTTAGCACCTCTTTCTTCACTACAAACATGATAGTTTATGAATAATTTCTCCTCTTCTGTAGCAGGAGTTGTTATGGGATCAACAATTAGATGAGAACCAGGCCAAATCTCTGTACATCCATTTTCTAGTGTGAAGTCAGTGATCGGGATGTTGACTACGATCTTGGTTACTGGCAGGGCTATTCCTAGTTGGGGAAAAAGGTGTCCACTATCTCGATGAATCCACTGTTTTAGGGCGTTATTGTAGTATCTAGATTTACGTTGCGTTGAATTGAAACCGTATGGGAGTGAGGAAAAGAATCCTGCCCCCATAACGGACTCGATGATTTGAAGAGCGATTGGGTTATCTATGATTTGAGGATCTAAAAAAGGATGAGTTAAAAAGTCAACTTTCTCTTGGTCCGTCTCCGCCTGAGAATTTGCTTCAAATGCCTGTCTGACCTCTTGGATCAGGCTAATAGGTATAATTCTTTCAAAAACAATGTAGCCAACTTCTGCTAATATTTGGCATGCTAATTCAAGTTTTTCAGGAGATAGTAAATCTTTTTCTTCTAATGAAAAAAACATTATTTAAACTGATACAAGATCCGATTTATAGACTATGACTATTTGAGAATCACCATTTTTTTTGTTTCGGTATAGCCATTAACTTCAATCTGATAAAAATAGGTTCCTGAAGATGCATATTCTCCATGATTGGTTTTCCCATCCCAATAGATTGCTTTATTTTTTTTAATATAATTTCCTGCTAGTATATATCCCAGATTAATGACCCTGATATTCCTACCGATTGTGTCATATATTTTAGCAACGACGATTGAGTCATAAGCTAATCGAAAAGGTATCCAGGTTTCTGGGTTAAATGGATTAGGGTAATTAGGCAATAATTGATTCTGTATCGGCAATGTCTCCCTTTGAATTAATTTTAAAATATCCAATACTATTTTTTCAGTCTTAGAAAGATTAGTATTAGATTTTAGTTGTTCAATAGCTGAATTGATGTGATGTTTTTGATCGGCGGTTAATGCAATCTTGGACATCACGGAAGGAGTAGCCGCTAATAATTTACCGAAGTTAGCTGCCACCAATACCAAATCAAAAATATTGACTTGACCATCATCATTCAAGTCTCCTTTCAAATCATCTTCAACTTGGCCGAATTGACTCGCGACAATCACCAGATCAAAAATATTGACTGTATTATCAGCGTTGACATCACCCGTTAGTTTTCCTGAAGTAGTCAGTGGATCATGAAAGACATGAGTACCGCCAGCTTTCAGTTTCTGTATAATCGGATTGGCACTAGTTGTTAGTGGATTACCTTCTAAACGCAACCGATTTAAGTTGCTCAGGTTGGATAAAGGGCTGATATCGCTGATTAGATTGTTACTCAGATCTAGTTGAGTCAGATTGGAACAGTATTCTAACCCCTTTAAATTTTTTATATTAGCGCTAGAAACATCTAGCTTGCCCTTCAGCTTAGCCAGTTCTATGTTCGTTATAGTTTCACCTTTATTTTTCCCCAAAAACATTTCTAATTTGATTCTTAGGTTGGTATTAGGAATATTGACTACGCTCCTTACGAAAATAAAAATCCTAACTTTGGTACTATCGATTATCCCGTCATTTACCTTAAAAGTAAATGAATCACTCCCATTGTATTTACTATAAGGTTTGTAGGTTAAATCAGGTATAATCCCTGATAACGCTCCTTTGCTGGGTTGATCAACCACCGTATAGGTCAATTTATCATTTTCCGCATCAGCGCCCACTAATTTTATGGCAATTACTGTATCCTCGGTTGTATTTACGGATTGCGTAAAAGCCACTGGAGGAGTGTTAATTCCTAATTTAGGTTCAATGGTAACCTGAGTCTTATAGCCATTATCTCCTGAAATTCCAAAATTGTTATTAGCTGCATTACCAGAAGCGTAGAATGAAATACTTCCTACTTCTAATCGTGGAGCTGTCCAGTTTAAGAGCCATGTATTTGAATTTTCCTTTCCAGCCGCAGTTCCAATTGAAGTATGGCCAATATACTGCCTTCCTTTAGAACTAAAGATTTGAGTCTTAGCATTAATATTTGCAAAATTGCCTGCTTGCTTTCCATTTTTATCCAATGCAGTTAGGATAAATCCCCAACGTCGTTGTCCAGATTGAGATAGCTTAATAGTGATGATATATTTTTGTCCTGATTCATACTGATTAGGTAAATTACTAATGACTAAACTGCCACTACTAGAGGAACCATGGCATGAAATACACGTTTGACCATTATCAGGAATGCTTGGTGCGCCGGTTCTTGTGGGTGGCCTTGAAGAATAACCAAAACAGGTTATCGTAATAACGAATAGAATAAAAACCCAAGCGCTAAATATTTTCATCTCAATGAATCAAAGATGATAAGGTGAACTATAATTGCAAATTTAACCAGTTACTGAAAATAAACTTGATCAATCATTTATCTTTTTGAAATTGAATTGTATGATGGAATTCAGAGCCACTTTAAATTGTGATATTTAATGAAAAACAGCAGGAATTATAAAATAATTTATGTAGATCACGAAAAAATTCCTATTCATACTTATCACAAAAATACATAAATGCCATAGACCCCAAAATTATAATTTTCTATGAACACTAATAATTAATAAAAAATATGAATTCACGGTTGAATTCAACCGTGAACCGCGTCCGCAAAAGCTGACATCAATGACAAATCTTGCTCAATTATATTACCAGTAACAATAAATTCAGCTCCAGCTTTAACCTTCTGTCGAGCTACGTCTGGAGACCGAATGCCACCACCAACGATCAGTGGTATTGTCACCTGTTTCCTGACTGATTGGATCATCTGATCCGGTACGGGGTTTTTAGCTCCACTACCAGCCTCCAGATAGATCAAATCCATACCAAGATATTGACCTGCTAGAGCGTGTGCCCAAGCGATCTCTTTCTTGTCGTTGGGGATTGGGGTTGTGTTACTAATGAAACTGACAGCCGTTTGTCGACCACCATCGATTAGTAGATAACCAGTGGGAATAGCTTCCAGTCCAATTTTTTGAATGATTGGTGCAGCCTTAACCTGTTCGCCAATCAGATAGTTTGCATTCCGCCCGCTGAGTAAACTCATGAACAGAATAGCGTCGGCGTAGGAGGTGACTTGCATTGCTGAACCGGGAAACAAAATCAGGGGCAGATCAGAGGACTCCTTCAAAGCTCCGGCAACAGTAGTTAGGTCATTGGTCAGAAAGCTGCCACCCAGTAAAATTGCATCAGCACCAGCAGTTTGGGCTTTTTCACCGAAACGCGGAATCTCTTGTAATTTAATTCGATCTGGATCTACCAATACTAGATAGCCAGCCTGATGTTTTCTAATAACAGATCTAAGTTGATTCAGTACGGTCATTGTTATAAGTGAAAAATTGTTTTCTTAGACCCAGCCGGCCAAAATTAGGTGTCGAAGGTCGAGAAGCAAGCGGGGTTGGTGTTTCAGCACGGTTTTGAAAATGGTTGGCATATTGACCTTTTCTGGCGGCATTCGGTTAAGTACGGCCGCACAACGATCAAACATTTCATCGCTGAATTTCAAGGCTTCGTCTCGAATTCGACAAACGCGCTTAAAATGTTTGCCAATTTCTCTGTCCCAACGTTCCTCGTACATTCTCAAAGCTTGGGCTGAGACATCGTCTTTTTTCAGGCAATCAACGGCAGTTTCAGCGGCAAACATACCAGAGTACATAGCGTTGGCAATTCCACCGCCTGAAATTGGGTCACTATGGTGTGCAGCGTCCCCTACTATCAGGATACCATCGGCTACCAATTGCGGCAGACTATCTCCGACGGGTACTGCACCTACCACCTGACCCAAAATCTTGCCACCGGGGAATTTTCGTTTAACAAACTCATTGAGGTAATCAATAGCTAGTTTCCCACCTTTCCCAGAGACTGTACCACCAATACCAACTCCGACATTAGCAATATCAGATCCTTTGGGAAAAACCCAAATGTATCCACGTGGAGCGATTTCTCGACCGACATAGAAATCACAGTATTCAGGTTCGATGTCAATTTTAGAGATCAGATACTGAGCACAAACATCAATGTCCCGAAGGTCATGGGTCGTATCGATACCGGCCCACCTGCCAACCTTAGATTCAATGCCGTCAGCAGCAATAACGACTTTGGCTTTCGAAGTATAATCCCGGCCAGCATATCGAAACGTTATTCCGTTGACGTAACCTTTATCATCTTTTGTTACATTAGTAGCTCGGGCTTTAACGATAATATCAGCTCCCGCATTACCCGCCATTTCAGTTAAAGTACGGTCAAAGACCTTACGTTCGAGTACATAACCGGCATCAGCTACATCCATCTGGACTGGCGTTTCATTGGGAGAAAAAATCCTAGCCCCGTTGATCGGTTGAGAAACCCAACTCGGATCAGGCTGGATAAATGCACACAGAGCCTCTGTGCTAATTCCCTCTGCTCAGCGGACAGGAGTACCAATTTCCTGTCTTTTCTCCAAAACCAGAGTACGGAATCCGTTAGTAGCAGATACTTTGGAGGCTATCGAACCGCCGGGCCCAGCGCCTACCACAATGACATCGTAATCAGAATGAATCACTAAAACAGACCTCGACCTTCGTATTCGGGATAATAAATTTTGTTGCGATGCTCCATAGCCAAAGCACCAACTGGACAACCTTTGATACATTTAGCACAATGTGTACATTCAGGTTGATCAATTGTCAAATGGAGATCAACTAGATCAATAATATTTTCCGGACAAACTGCAATGCACGAACCGCAATAACTGCAAAGTTCGTCGTAAATATGAATCATGTTATACCTTCTGTTATATTACTCTGAAAGAAAACAACCTTATAAAGAACGGTTTTTTTCACTAACTGTCGTTAACAAATTTAGAATGAGACGTGATAAACAGTTTCTAAACTATTATTCTTTTAGTACCGGCGAAGGCACAAAAGCTAATATAACACAAATTTTTTATCACGTTTAGGACAACTAAATTTATACTCTAATCAGACCTACACGAAAAGGTTTACCCAAACAAACGGCTAGTAGGCCAATAAAGATATTCCATTTCATCCATTTTTGAATTTTGGCACAATTAGACCGACTTGGGTCTGACCACAAACGAAAGCCTAAGTAAGCCATGACGAAATCAACACCAAAGATCATTAGAGCAAGATAGGGCCAAGAGTAACCATGAATGAAGTAGGGGATCGGGCTAAAAGCAATTCCACTTACGATCAACAACAAAACCAACCAAACAGCCGATCTTTCACCCCAGACCAAAGGCAATGTCTTAGCAAATTCAGTCTGATCTCCTGCTTGATCTTCTATGTCTTTGACAATCTCTCGGGCAGTGGTAAATAGAAATGCAAAAACAGATATCGGAAGAGTACCTTGGACAGTTCCATTCGCTATGCCACCAGCGATGAAAGTCAATGCCGTTAGCATTCCAACGACTATATTACCGATCAGCGGTAATCGTTTAAACCAAAGGGCGTAAGTCAATAGTAGCACGCCGACACAAATAACAATTGCCAGAGAACCCAGATTTACTTGAGAACCAATTACAATACTCAATCCTAGTAATAATATGGAAAATAATAAGGCTTGGCCACGGCTAATTCGTTTTGATGGAATAGGTCGTTCGGGCTTATTAATTTGGTCGATTTTGGCATCACAATAGTCGTTTAGGCTATTTCCTGCCGATAAAGCCAATACGGCGGCTGTGGCAACTAAAAAAGTCGATTGAATCAAGATTAGTTCCTCCGACATATAGGCACCTAACCATACCGAAAAGAAAGCGATTAGTCCATTTAACGGACGACTAAGTTCGATGAAGTCGCCTATTTGATTCCAACGGCTAGGGATATTTAATTCCGAATCGTTTAGCATAATACCAGCGCAGTAGAAAAAAAATACTGACAAACAGCGCCAAATAGATTGGTAGGAACATTCCCACAATAATCGAAAAAACCGAAATGCCGAGACGCGAAGTCAAAATGGTAGTTTTTGTCAGCAAATATTCTTGTTGATCTGTATCTGTTTTTTTTCTAAATTGGTTTTCAGCTAATACATTCATCCTGATAAAAAAAGGTAAACAAATGAGAGAGGTAACCAAGGCAAACCAACTGTGTAACCAGTAAGAGCAGCCGATAGCCATCACTAAAATAGCCAGACTCAACCAACCTGCTTTGCGCTGACCTAGCCAGACGCCAGTTGTCCAGTCCCCACTGGCTCGATCACCGATCATATCAGGAATAGTAGTATTGACAAAAGCTGAAGCTACGCACAAAATATATGGTAATGCTTCCCTAATTGCCGACCAAGAAAAATCTACCGACGATGTCCAGCCCACCCAGAAGGCAAATCCGCCGTAACCAACCGCATTAG
>CAYVHK010000118.1:0-14644 GCA_964451145.1 uncultured bacterium
ATTCATGTGATGCTAATACCAGTTTAGCATTAGGAAGACAAAACTTTATTCAGTAGATGTTCTTGTATTGTCGGATTCCTTTTTCAGAAAAATAATTATGGTCAACCTGTCGCCCATTAACTCCGTTTTTCTTTAAGTTGGCCATCTGATGTTATTGATTGGTGAATCTTACTCTTTCAAACAAAAAATATTAAGGTAGATTGCCACGATCTTAACTGATTAAATTTGAGTGGTGACGCCACGCTTTTTATCATTATTCCAGCTTCAAAATCAAGAGTTGCGAAAGTTGATATATACCGATCGAAACCCATCAAAAGAGCTAGATTTTCACCTACTACACGAATCAAACCAATGAAATTTTCAAAAGGAGATCATATATAAAATTGTGACAAATACCAATCAACACACTATTGTCAGTATTGTAATGGGTAGCGACTCGGATCTGAATAGAATGAGTGAAGCTGCCAAAATACTCGATTTTTTTGAAGTTAGTTATGAAATCACCATTTCTTCGGCTCACCGTTCACCTGCAGCTGCAATGGATTTGGCCGAATCAGCGGTCGAGAGAGGGATAGAAGTTATTATTGCTGGTGCTGGCCGAGCCGCTCATCTGGCTGGTGTCATTGCCGCTCATACAATCTTGCCGGTGATCGGTGTTCCAATCGACGGTGGCCCGCTAAACGGTATTGACGCGCTCTACTCCACGGTTCAGATGCCACCTGGTATTCCCGTCGCTACTATGGCAATCGGAGCTGGTGGAGCCAAAAACGCTGGTATCTTGGCAGTGCAGATTTTGGCTTTGAAATCGGATGAACTCCGTTCAAAACTGTCAGAATATAAAGATGAGTTAGCCAAAGGAGTAGAAAAAAAAGCACAACGTTTATCCGAGGTCGGATACAAAAACTATGCAAAATTATAGTCGTTTTTTTATCTGTTTTTTTTTGTTAATTAGTTCAGTTGGATCAGCTGTTGCAAAAGAAACCAAGCGGATTGCCATTTTATATTTCGATGACCATAGCCGATTCAATTCTAGTACAGGTTGTGGTTGTATGCCGGTTGGGCCGATCGAATATTTTATTGGACGTAAAAAACGAGCTAACGATTGGGATTTAGCAGCTGGTTTTCTTCAATTAATGAACAGACATATAGACCAAAGTGAAGTATATGAGCATGTTACCCAAGACGAGATTTTGGATGGGATGGCAGCCCTTGGTCTATCAAGAAAAGAGATGCTCCAGAACGAAATGACGCGGTCCAAGCTAGCAAAAAAAATTGACGCTGATGCATTGGTTGTGGGGGATATTCGACACTTCAACCAAGAACGGGTGCGAGCCAATGTCTCTCGTCGCATCTTGGAGGGAGGGGTTCAAAACAGCACGATGGGTGGCAGTTTCTCCAGTGGTTTTCAAGTAGCCGGCTACGTTTATTTAGTTCGTATTGATGTTGAAGTCAACATTTACGGGCAATCGGGAGCTAAAATTGCAACTCGGAAAATAACGGAACGAGATCGCCACCAATTAGGTGGGGCTCGAATGTCAGCATTACGAGCCATGATGACAGAGCAAGGATCTGATTTCCGGTTGGGACAAGCACCAAAAACAGAAGAGCAGAAACGTAAAGAGAGACTTCGTCCAATAGTTTCACATGATCAGTTGCGACAGATTCGGTTCGGTACTCCAGCCTATAATAAAACACTGTTTGGCATTGTTACCAATGCTGCGCTGAAGAAAGTAGTGATTGCTCTTCGAGAAACCATCGGCCCTGAACCAGATAGAGAAACTAGAAATAGAAGTAACCAAAACGTAAAAAACTCACAAGCACAGAATTCCAAAAACCAGGTTCCGGTGGGAAAAATCATCTATGCCGATGATAATAATCCTGAGCTAATTTACATCAATGTTGGCTCGGCAAAAGGGGCAAAAATTGGTCAAAGATTCGATGTTTTTGAACCACTGATTGACCCTGATTCTGGCGATGTGTTGGGTTATTTAAAGCAGTCGATCGGGCAAATTGAGATTGTCGATGTACAAACTGACCGTTTATCACAAGGTCGAGCCATCAATGGTTTCGAGCGGATGGAAAAAGATCAAATGGTACGTTTGGTCCAAGTTGTTGAGTCTTTACCTAAGAAACAAAAACAACCCAAAAATTCAGACGAAGCAACTAATCCAGCGTTAGACTAGTATCTAGAATCAGTGAAAACCGAAAAGCTGAGATTGGACCAACTACTGGTGAAAAAAGGATTGGTCGAAAGTCGAGAAAAAGCCAAGCTGCTAATTTTAGCTGGGGACGTCTTAGTTGATGGTCCGAGACGATTTCAGACAATAAAACCTGGTCAGCTAGTCCCAACAGATACGCCCATTCGGCTCAAAGTACCATTGAAGTATGTCGGTCGAGGTGGACTGAAATTAGAAAAAGCTTTAATCGAATTCCCAATAACTGTAGCTGGAAAGGTAGCTATCGACATTGGAGCTTCTACTGGTGGTTTCACCGATTGTCTATTACAAAATGGTGCCGATTTTGTCTACGCAGTTGATGTTGGGTACGGCCAAATGGCTTGGTCATTGCGACAGAATACACACCGGGTAAAGGTTATTGAACGAACCAACATTCGCCACCTAGATCCGGTATTGATTGAACGTTCATTGAGTTTAGCGGTAATTGATGTCTCCTTCATTTCATTGACTAAAGTGTTTCCGTCCGCCATCAACCTACTGTTGCCAACAGCCCAAATTATTGCCTTAATTAAGCCTCAGTTTGAGGCTGGGAAAAGGCTCATTTCTAAAGGCGGTGTAGTGCGCGAATCTTCGGTACATTTGGTTGTTATTAAAAAAATTCAGGGCGCGGTTGAACAATTGGGGTGGCAAATGGTAGCACTTACCCATTCTCCTTTACGTGGACCAGCAGGCAATATCGAATTCTTGGCTTTATTCACTCTTGGTCATACAAAACAATCGCTTCAACTGCCTATTGTCGACATTGTAGACCAAGCCCATCAACAGTTTTTTACTCAGCCAATATAGCTTCGTACCCAGTCTTGACAATTAAAATGAGCGCAGGTATCATTACCCGCTCTAACTTGGTATGCGGTAAGATTAATGACTTTTGGACAGAAGACAATAAAACTTGACCAAACGATCAACTGTCCTAGATGTCAAGCCGTAATTGCACTAGAAACCTATGTGCAAGCTTTCAAAGTCTGTTCCTTTTGCGACAACCACGCCATTCTTACTGCAGGCAAGCGACTTGACTTGATGGTTGATTCCGAAACATTCATCGAACATGACACGAATCTCTATTCTATCAATACACTCAACTTTCCGGAATATGAAGCAAAATTGGATAGGGATACGAAAAAAACAGGGCGGACTTACGAATTACTGACTGGCGTTGGGAAAATCGGTGGTCATAATGTCGCTTTGTCCATTGGTGACGTTGGCTTTATTGGAGGAACAATGGGGGCTGTGGCCGGCGAAAAATTGACTCGAACTATCGAATATGCTACCAAAAATCGTCTTCCCTTGATTACGGTAGCCGTTAGTGGGGGAATGCGGATGCAAGAAGGCACACTAGCACTAATGCAAATGCAGAAAACTGCAGCTGCTTGTATGCGTCATTCTGAGGCAGGGTTGTTTTATATTTCGATGGCAACCGATCCTACCTATGGCGGTGCCACCGCCAGCTTTGTATCTCTCGGCCATATGATTATCGCAGAACCGCATGCTCGTATTGGCTTTGCTGGCCCGCGAGCAGTTGCTAGTATTCGAGAAAAACTGCCAGACAATTTCCAAAAATCCGAATTCTTACTTGAACATGGTATGATTGACCATATTGTTCATCGCCACCAGATAAAGTCTTTTCTGATCAGTTTGCTGGATTGGATTAACTAGAACAGTAAACGGCTTGGTTAAAAAATATAAAAATATACGGAAGTCCAGTGAGTAAAATTTTAATTATTGTTGAATCACCGCCTAAAGCACGAACAATCTCCCGTTTTTTAGGCAAAGATTATTTGGTTGAATCCTCTATCGGACACGTTCGTGATTTACCTTCTAAAGCGAGTGAAATTCCATCTCGATACAAAAAAAAGGATTGGGCTAGAATTGGTGTCGATACTGAAAATGGCTTCAAGCCGCTTTACATTGTACCTTCTGGAAAAAAAGAACAGATCAAGAGGCTGAAACAGCTGGTTCAAATGGTCAGCGAACTTTATTTGGCCACTGACGAAGACCGAGAGGGAGAAGCTATTGCTTGGCATTTAACTGAGCTCTTGAAACCGAAAATTCCCGTGCGACGGATGGTTTTTCATGAAATGACTGAACAAGCTATCATCCAAGCTTTGAAAAACCCCCGCCAGATCGACCAGCGTCGAGTAGAAGCTCAGGAAGCTCGTCGGATCTTAGATCGTCTATATGGTTATGAGGTCTCGCCCCTTTTGTGGATTAAAATTAAGCCCAAACTCAGCGCTGGTCGGGTACAATCAGTGGCTAATCGGCTAATTGTAAATCGTGAACGGGAACGAATTTCGTTTCGCAGTGCCGGTTTTAGTTCGCTCCGCGCTGTTCTACAAGTAGATAACGATCAGTCAATGAAAATTGATTCAGTACTAGTTCGTCTAGAAAATCGCCGAATCGCTGTATCAAAAGACTTTGATGCTTCCACTGGCAGCCTGAGAAAGGATGCCGTTTCGGAAAAGGTTTTACACCTCAATCCAAAATCGACGGAACAATTGAAAGAACAACTTTTAACAGAACCTTTTGTTGTCGATTCGGTACGCCAAACACCTTTTACACAGAAACCATCGGCACCTTTTATTACTTCGACTTTGCAACAAGAAGCTGGTGGGAAGCTCCGTTTTACCGCTAGCAGAACTATGCGAGTTGCCCAACGACTTTACGAAAATGGTTACATTACCTACATGCGGACAGACTCAGTAATTTTGTCAGAGCAGGCAGTCCAAGCGGCTCGGCATCAAATTAACGAGTTGTTTGGTCAACCATACCTTCCAACACAGCATCGGGAATATAAGCAAAAAGTAAAAGGGGCTCAAGAAGCACATGAAGCTATACGGCCCACGGGCTCGGTCTTTCATACTCCCAAACAGCTGCAATCGGAACTAGACGAAGACGCAATTCGCCTTTACGAACTGATTTGGAAGCGAACGCTAGCTTCCCAAATGGAAAATGCTATCGGCCAACGCACACGTGTTTTATTTGAAACAGAGGTGAAATCCGCTATACATGATCAGTCAGAAAAGCCAGCTATGGGAAAAGCTATTTTTTCGGCAACAGGTCGGGTAATGGTGTTTGATGGTTTTTTACGGGTCTACGAAAATGACGGCCCGGCCAGTAAAAAATCAGCCTCAGCCGAAGGGGAATCGGCTAATTCGAAGGACAAAGACCGACTTTTACCCCCTTTAGATGTTGGAGACATCTTATCAACTAATCAGTTAGTAGCCACTGAACATCATACCAAACCACCAGCTAGGTATACTGAATCTAGTTTGGTAAAAGTGTTGGAGGAACGTGGCATTGGTCGCCCTTCAACATATGCCAATATAATCCAAACTATTCAGGATCGTGGCTATGCTTGGAAAAAGAGTGGAGCCTTAGTACCAACACTGACGGCTTTTGCTGTTAATCAATTATTGGAAAAACATTTCTCTCGTTTGGTTGACTATGAATTTACAGCTCAAATGGAAAGCGATTTGGACCAAATTTCTAGCGGTAAACAGTCAGCTCAACCTTGGTTGTATCGGTTTTATTTTGGCCAAAATTTAAAGGTTGAAGAACACGATAAAGTCCACCTAAATATAGAACAACTTGGTTTAAAAGAAAAATTATCAGTCAGCGCTGAGCATATTGACGCTCGAGCCATTTCTACTTTCGATATTGGAGAATTAGACGGTGAATCTCTAGTGGCTCGTGTGGGTCGATTTGGTCCTTATATTCAGGTAGGAGAAACGGATCGTCGGGCTTACATAACTAATGAGATTATCTTAGATGAATTGAGTCCATCAGTTGCTAAAGATTTGATTAGCGAAGCTGAGCGGGTCAATCGCGAATTGGGAACACACTCTGAAACTGGAGAAACTATCTTTCTTAAAAGCGGTCGCTACGGTCCTTACGTACAGCTGGGAGAAATTGACCTCGAAGCGAAAGGTCGGAAAAAGCAGAAACCGAAAATGGCTAGTTTGTGGCCAAATATGTTGCCAGAGGACTTAAACTTGGAACAGGCTGAACTTCTGCTCTCATTTCCCCGGATTTTGGGTGCCTATCCGAATCTCAATACAGACATCACCATTCAAGATGGCCCCTACGGCCCATATGTATCCTATCAAAAAGAAGATGGGAAAAGTGAATCCCGCTCTCTAGAAAAACACGAACAGTTGCTTACCTGTACTTTAGAACATGCTCTTGAGCTATTTTCTAAACCGGCAATCAAAAAACGTCGCTCTGCTCAAGGTCCGCTGGCTCAGTTGGGGATTAGCCCATTGACCAAAAAAGAGATTGAGGTGAGGACAGGCCGATTTGGTCCTTATGTAACTGATGGTCAGATAAACGCTTCTATTCCAACGGCTAAAGACCCAATGAAGATCAGTTTTGACGATGCCTTGGAATTAATCGCCGCACGTGAAGAACGAATCAGAGCTGATGGTAAGGAACCACGTCCAATTAATAACGCAACTAGCAAATCGGTGAACAAAACAACTGACAAGTAGCGAAAAAAATAAAAACGATTATCAAAACGGTAATCTAATAACTCGCGTAACGCAGCGTCCATTATTGACGTTAATTTACCAGTTCAACTAACCTAAGTTTATTCATCACGTATTACCAATTTAGTATGCTCGTTGCCGAAAGGAGAGATAGTGACCTCTGTAGGCAAATTTTGCTTATCTCACCTCTGATTGATTTATGATTCAAGCTTACAACATCAATATGTACTATAAGGAGGATATTCAAGTTCTCAACAATGTTAGCTTTGAAGTTCAACAAGGGGAATTCGCCTTTTTGGTAGGCGAAAGTGGGGCAGGTAAAACAACAATTCTGCGGTTGTTGTATCGAGGGCTGATTCCCACCAGTGGACAGTTAGTTGTAGCTGGACGTAACCTTTCAACTCTGTCAAAAACGGAAATTCCAGAATTTCGTCGCCAAGTTGGTATAGTATTTCAAGATTTCAAACTTTTGCCAAACAAAACCGTACAACAAAACATTGCTGTTTCGATGAAGGTCACAGGAGTGAAACCAGCCGAGGTTCGCCATAACGTGAATCAACTTTTGCATCAGATGAGTTTAGTTCATCGAAAAGACGCTTACCCAGAAGAAATTTCAGGAGGAGAGCAGCAGCGTGTCGCCATTGCCCGAGCCATGGCCAATAACCCAACTATTCTATTGGCCGATGAACCAACTGGTAATTTGGATCCAAAATTATCGCTGGAAATTATGCATCTATTTGAAAACTTCAACTTTAGAGGTACAACAGTTCTTGTCGCCACACACGATGTTGCCTTGATTCGGAAACTTGGTAAAAGGGTCATTCGTATTCAGGAGGGGCACTCAATCGAATTTTAGCTGTCTACGATGACGTATCTACTAGAAGAAACAATTTAGAACATTCGACATGGTGGTTTAGTCAGTGCTTTGAGTGTAGTCATTATTACACTTACCACTGTCATTGTAACGGCTTTACTACTTTTACACAATACAATCCAAAAGGATGTCAAAGCCATCAAGTCTTCAACAGCTATTATTGTTTTTCTGTCAGACAAGATTAGCCAAAGCGAGCAACAACAACTAGAAACGAGTATTGTTAAGCTAAAATCGGTTAAAAAAATAGTTTATGTTTCCAAAAAGGAGGCACTTGAACGTGGCCGAAAAATCTTTGGCGAGTTCACCAACATTGTTCAAGGTTTTGAAGCTATCAACCCACTGCCGGCATCGATTGAAATTCAGGTCCAAGAGCACGCCCTAAGCTTACAGGAGTTAGAATCTATCGCTGATCGCATTCGTCGAATGTCGAAACAGATCGACGAAGTCACTTATGAAACATTGACTTCAACCTTCGTACACCGAGCCGAAATTGGTATTTTTGGTCTTAGCATGGTTATGAGTCTTGCGTCAACAATTATTGTTGCGTTCTCTATTGTGCTAACTGTCTATTTTCGTCGGGAGGAAATAGAAATTTTGCGTTTAGTAGGGGCAAGTTCTTGGTATATTGGAGTCCCCTTAGTAATTCAAGGTGGATTTCTAGGTGGATTTGGAAGTTTACTTGGGATGTTACTTTCATTTCTAATTTTTAAATCTTTCACCCCTGAATTTGAGATTTTATCTTTCATCCCATTTTACCAATTTGCTCTAATCGTTTTTGCTGGCACCTTTTTTGGTTCGCTCGCTAGTGTTTTTCCTACGGTCAAATACGCTAACGTTTGACAGTTTTTATTTGGGAAACCTATCAAAATCGAATTTTTGGTCGTTGATTTTGCCTCCAATTTGGGGCTTGATAGTTTTAATCCCAATTCGGGTTTCTTCTTTTGGACGGTGAATTGATATACGACGGGGACGTAAAATACTGTCGACCTCTCGGTAATCCGAAAAGTAGGTTTCTTGTATCAACTCACCAGTGGGTTCCCAAATTTTCCACCATCGAACAATTGGAGCCTCAGCATAATTTAAAATCATCATTTCTTCGACCAATTGCCCACCATCAGTATTACAACGAACATGTAACTTTTTATCAGTCAAAGACAAAGGCCTAATTTGGAAATTATCGCCAATAGGTCGATCCAAAAAGGGATTTGCGAAAATGGCTGATTTAACATCTGAAATCCGTAAATCAAGACCAAAAATTTCCTGCAAGACGGCATCTTCAAGCGTTGCTCTGATTGATTCCTGTTCATTCACTAAGTAAAGCAAAAACTCGGCGTTATTAGCCAGCATGATCGCCCGTGGCTGATTATACAAACCCATCGCTTGAATATGAAGTTGGTCCTGTCCAGTTTCTGAACGCTTGTACCACAAGGTTTCTCTGACTTCCTCTCTTTTACCTTTTTCCTCAATTAACACCTTCATCTGCATATAAAGGGTAGTGGTTAAGTCGTAGCGAAATTGCAATTCCGTTAACACTGAATTGACTACCTGTTTTTGATCAGGCAATGCCTCAATTAAATTACTCTTGGGAGATTTGCTTAAGTCGAGAGATTGATTAGCTAGACAACCACTCATCAACAAACAAACCAAGAGTAACTTAAAAATGAGACAAAAATTAAAAAAAAGCAAAGACAGAAGTCGTAGATTTACTTTCACTTCAAAGAAATTAGGATACATAACTCAGAAGAACTTAAGCCGACGGTTTCTTCTCTAAACCATAAATCTCTACTTCAAGCAAACGAACGGTACCAGTCAAATACTCGCTTTTGGCCATTCCTTGTTTTCTGCGTTTACTATCGTTCGTCAAACGAATCACAATTCTGATTTTGGTAGTTTCAACCGGCCGAAAGCGAACCGTTACCTTACCTTTCGTATTGTTACGGATACTATCGTGTTGGTCCCCGACTTTCTTACCCATACGGTCAACATTTTGCCAACCTTTGGCTTGCAAAGTCCAATACTGAACAATAAAGTCGCTAACCCCGTATTTTTTAGCTGGATACTTGACTGAATCAATTGTGTGAACAATTACCCGATTAATGAGTCGTTTCTCAGGAATTTCAAAGACCAACCAAGCCATGGCTGAGGCCGTATCTCCACCGTAAGTATCGATACCTGCAAGTCCTCTTGTTTTGTAGTCATTATTTTCAAACTGCTTAGGATCGATTTGATAATCTTCTCGATTAGTTCGTTTCCCTTGCATCATATTCAATCGGCTTTGTTCCCTCATAGATTGACCAGCCATCCAAGATCGTTCCCCATAACCTGTGTATTGCCCATAGTTATAACGACCACTAAACTCGACTTTCCAACCTTCACCTCTATCCCACAAGTTAGAATCAGTTACTCCATTGAAAAGAGTGTGTGCTTCATGCGTTTTGTTTTCCTTAGAAACCGTCATCACTGAACCACTATCAGGGTGAGCATAGTTAACTAACATCTTGTCAATTTCAGTAGATGGAGAGAAAAGAAGTTTGAAAATCGGTGCAGTATCGACCCTCGATAGATTACAACCATTAACTATCAAAATAGAAAACAACAGAATAAAAAATAGAATAGAAAAAAATTTAAAGTCCAACATCAGCTAATGACTGCTCCAGGATTTGGTATGCTTCCTCAATTTGTTCCTTACAAATATTGAGTGGGGGTAAAAATCGCAAAACATGGTCATTAGTACAAATGGTAATCAGACCATTCTCGGCACATTTGGCCGCCAACGGGTTAGCATCAATCGAAAAAACCAAACCGCGCAACAAACCGCGACCACGAATATCGGTCAATGGGTAGCGGTCCTTCAACGTAGAGAATTTTTCCACTATATAATTGCCCATTTGTGTAGCATTTTGGCAGATATCTTCTTCTAAAATCGTTTCCAAAGTTGCAATTGCGGCAGCTGTTACTAATGGGTTGCCGCCGAACGTTGCCGCATGTGTTCCTGGTACAAAACTATTTGCGACTGATTTGGTCGCCATCATAGCTCCGATGGGTGTCCCACCACCTAGTGCTTTTGCCATGGTGATGACATCGGGCGTAACCCCCCAACTTTGATAACCAAAAAATGTTCCCAACCGAGCTGGTGAAGTTTGAACTTCATCAAAGATCAAAACCAAGTCGTTTCTATCACATAAGTCCCGTAATCCTGATAAATAGCCAGAACTCGGCACATTAACCCCGCCTTCTGATTGAATTGGTTCAACCATAATTGCACATGTCTTTTCATTGATAGCAGATTCAACAGCGTTCAGATCATTGTAGGGAACGTAGACAAAACCTGGCAACATCGGCTCAAAACCTTTGTGATATTTAGCTTGTGCTGTTGCAGTAATTGTTGCCATAGTTCGACCATGAAACGACTGTTCCATTGTGATAATTTCAGTTGAATTTTGACGTCCTGAATCTTTAACAAATTTACGTGCAATTTTAATAGCTGCTTCATTGGCCTCAGCACCACTATTGCAAAAGAAACATTGATCCAAGTCCCCGTTCTCAACCAATAATTTGGCCAATTGGGCTTGGGGCTCGATATAGTAGAGGTTAGAAACATGCAGGAGTTTTTCGGCTTGCTGCTGAATCGCAGAAACTATTTTCGGATGGCAGTGTCCTAGGCCATTGACTGCAATACCGCTCAGAAAGTCTAGGTATTTCTTACCTTCAGCCGACCAAACATAAGCACCTTCACCTTTGACAAAAGCAAATTGTCGGTCGCCGTAGGTATTCATAATGTATTCGGTCGCTGTGGCTTTGATGTCAGCTGTTGTCATACGAGTACCTTTGTTGATTGTGTCCTTTTTTCTCAGTTAAAATAACCTTAAATCAACTTTGATGAAGGCACAACAAACCTATTATATTTTTATTTCTGATAGACATTATATCTGTAATCAAGTTCCATATCCACACTTTGTATCGATTATTATCCAATCTATACATTACAAGATTAGTTAATTTTGATTAGCGATCAATATGAACAGATTTTATAAACATGTTAAAAACTACGGTCTATTAGCAGTGTATAGCGTTATGTTTTACTAAAACAGTGTTGAATTAGATTGTGAGTAGTAAAATGGTTGTGTTACACTGGCGCAAATTCCGCTGCATCGTATCAAGACAGTGCACAAAACGATGTGTAAACAAGTAAGACTTGGATTAGTTTGTTTTTTTTTCCAATTGTCGGTTAATGCCGATTTGGCGGTAACGATTCTACAACCGGGTTCTAATTTCGTTACTAGTAATCAGGTCCTGCATCTCCAAGCCAAAATTTTTTCCACTGAACCATCCTTGGTTATTGCCTCCGTCAACACGCCCGCTGGTATTCAAGGCTTGGGTAGGCTTAATCACTCCATTCAAGCTATTGAAGTAAATTTAGGTCAACCTTTAAAAATAAGGGGTTTGTTAATTCAGCCAGTGTTGCGACCGTATGAGTCATTGGGACCAAGAACTGTCGCGGTTTCTTTTTCCAGCAATGGACAAACTTATACACCGCCCCTGACCCTTTTTGCCCCAGCCACACTTGACCCCGATTTACGTCGAGTTTTAATTGACTTACCAAACCAAGTAACTACTCAGTATATTCAATTGGAGATGGTGGAAGGATGGCAAAAAGAGCGAATCGCCATCCAAGCCTTTGAGTTGCAGAATCATCAAGGGCAAGTAGTCCAAGCGAGTCTGAAAAAATTGTCGGTTCTTTTAGATACTTCTTATCAAAATATACCTGCGGTGGCCAATGAAAAATTACCTAGTGCCATTTTGGATCTAAATCTGATGCTACAGAATGGGGAAAATCAAATCACGGTTTCCGTTCGGCTTCCAAACGGAACAAACCAAAAAATAGACGGAGCTAACCCAAGATCAGAATCAACGATTTATCAAGAGGAGACGGTACAACTTTACTATCTAGCCGAACTTAATCCATCCGATAGTTTGGATGGTTATTTCACTTTGAGCGATGGTGCCAAAGCTGAAATCCATCTTCCTTCAGACGCCTTGGGCCCAAAAGTTAAAAAATTGCAATTTTCACCTGTGCCGGTAGGTCAGATTTCTCGGTTGACCTACTTAAGTAATCCTCGAATTGCTGAGGAGACTGGCCCAGTGGTAGCTTATCGTTTTGAAGCCTTGCGTCAAGAGTCTCTGGTTGCAACTGCGACCAGTCAATTGCCTTATCAACCAGCTAGTCTAGCAGTGGACGGTGTTCGGAAACCACCCTCAACTTGGATGTCTCGTTTAACTCCACTACCAATTTCTTTGACAATTGACTTGGCTCAGAAACAGCCTATCGGGAGGTTGATTATTTATTCTAGTATAGTTGATGGGAAATCCTTTGGGCCCAAAAGTTGTGTTATTCATCTTTCTGATGATAACGTTAATTTCGTAAAAGTGCTGATTTTTGATGATTTTGATGATAGACGAACCATTATCAATTTCCCAACCCGACCCAAAGCACAATTTGTACGATTGGAAATTGTTGAAAGTCGACAAGTCAATAATGTTCAGATTGACGAAATCGAATTTTTTGATACTTCTGATACACCCATCACCACCTTCTCAATTGAAAAGCATTTGATACTTCATCAGCCGGCCCAACTACAACTGAGTTATCATATAGAAGACCTCATTCTAGCCAATGTAACACAACCAGAAAATTTACGTTTATTCACTTGGGAGGCTTCTGCGGAAGAATGGCAAGTTGTCGGGGGGGTGGTAGACACCATTTCTCAGACGGTTCAAATTCAGTTAAACTATATTGCAACCTTTGCCCTATTTGAAACTGTTGAGTTTAAAACTGGCTTCGCCTGGAGTTTTAATCCTTTCTCACCCGACGGGGATGGTATTGCCGATACTACACGGTTAATGTTAACCACTCCAAATCGCGATCCCTCATCTCCGAATATTGGCCGTCGCTCAGAAAAACTAGTGGTTGAGATTTTTGACATCAATAACAAGCTCATTCGTACATTAATTGACCATTCGATTATTGATACTGAGGCCATCAGCATCGAATGGGATGGTAAGAATCTTAGTGGCAGTAAGGTCGATATAGGTGTTTATATTTATCAAATCAGATTAGGGGGATACCAAGATAGTGGTATCATCGCCGTTGGCCGATAAGGGACATGGAAGATAAAAAACACGAAAAGCTGTCAGATCAATGTCAATCCAGAATTTTGCCAGATAACAATTAGGAATGAAATTATTAGGCCTATTCCGTGCTTGTATAGTTTACTTTGGTACTCTATGCAAAATCAAAAAACTTGTTTTTATTCGGACAAAATCATCCAATTTTATTCGTTTTTTTGGCAAAATACAGGAAACTTTTTTGTCATCCTATATTAGTTGTTTTGACTGATAAACTAATAAAATCCAAACAGATTCTCAAGTTGAAATGGCTTACTTGTGTTTTTTTATTATCCATCAGGTTAGCCAATGCTGCTTTCCTCGATCAGTTTACAGGGGCGCGAGCTTTGGGTATGAGCGGAGCGGTATCGGCTGTTGCTAATCGAGCCGATTGTGTAATTGTCAATCCCGCCACTTTGATCAACATTTCTTCTCGTCAATTAACAGCCACTACAGCTAGGTTGCATGTGGGACTGAAGGATCGAAGCCAACTAGTACAACATGTACTAGCTTATGGTTATAGTAGTGAAGATCTGATAAGGAAAAAAACTAGAGAAAGCATTGGTGTCTTGTTGAAGCGTCTATCCGCCGACGCACCACGACGCTTACTCTATAGTGAGACTTTGTTGGTCATTGGTGGAGCCAAAGAATTTAGTTGGGGCAGTGCTGAAGTTGGCCAAATTGAAAAGAAGTTAGTGTTGGGTATATCAGCGAAGGTGTTGAACTGGGATACAGCTCCTACCATTGGTGCTAATGAGACGATTATTCAAAACCTGCCTGGTCGTACCCAACTGGGTGTTGATATCGGTGGCTTATTCCGGCCTTCTCCCAATGTACCGGTTGCTTTTTGCGTTACATTGCCTGTGGCTTACTTTGGCCCCAACTCA
>CAYVHK010000119.1:0-4789 GCA_964451145.1 uncultured bacterium
CGGTTAACGAACCTTGGTTGAGTATGAACCGATATACTAACCAATTTTATCGACCTGTTGGTGATCGGTCACCTGGCAACAATAATTTTGTTCGTTGGGCAGGTGAAAAAGCCAATCAATATAGTCAATTAGTAGCTCAGATTGGCGTGCTACCGCTCGGATCTACTAATATTGAGCCACTTTTTGTTGAAGCTATGCAATTATTCCTGGAAGAACAAGTGGTAATCCCACTCAATCAAGCCATTATGCTAATTCCATTTGATACGACTTACTGGACCGGTTGGCCTTCCGAAACCAATAACTATATTCATCCACCAATGTGGTGGATGAGTGCCCATCGGGTCATCCATAATCTTAAAAAAGCCAAACGTTGAAATTATTAGTAAGTCGTTCATTTCTCCTTCGTAAGTTAGGCTTTTTCTTTCTGACTGTCTGGTTTAGTGCTACACTGATTTTCATCATTCCCCGTTTAGCTCCCGGGGACCCTATTTCGGCCATGATAGCCCGAATGTCTCAGCAGTCTGGCTACGTCGAAAATGCAGATAAAATTATTGAAGGTTGGAAAGAGCGGTTTGGTTTGAACGACCCTTTGCTAATTCAATACGCCCGTTATTTAGGTAACCTAATTCGATTTGATCTGGGTTATTCGATGGCATCTTTTCCAGCAACTGTCACAGAAATGATTGCTCGTTCCTTGCCCTGGACATTTGGCTTGTCTTTAGTTTCGATTATGCTAACATTTATTGTAGGTAACTTTTTGGGAGCCACTTTGGCTTGGCAAAAGACACCTCATTGGCTCAAAATGTGTATTCCACCCACCATGATTTTCACCTCTATTCCCGGTATGTTAGCCGGTCTAGCGCTACTCTACGTCTTTAGTTTTCGTATGCATCATTGGCTAGGTCTTTCTGCACCACTATTCCCATTACGAGGGGCTTATGGCCGCGGCCTAGAAGCAGGCTGGAATTGGGAATTTATCATTTCTGTAATTCACCACGGTGTTTTACCGGTAGCGTCAATTGTTTTAGTCAGGTTCGGCTATTGGGCTTTGGGAATGCGTGGTATGATGATTACAGTCGAGGGTGAAGACTACATGCATTTGGCGCGAGCCAAAGGGTTACCTTCTTTTTATATCCTTTACCGTTACATGGTACGCAATGCCATACTACCACAAATCACAGGTTTGGTTCTGAGCTTGGGTACCATGGTCGGAGGTCAAGTTTTAGTGGAGATTATTTTCTCCTATCCGGGTATGGGGACATTAATTTACACTGCGATTCGTAACCAAGATTTCTCGGTCATTCAAGGAGCCACATTCATCATCATTGTGGGAACCGCCTTAGCTGTATTTTTAGTTGATTTAATATATCCGTTGATTGACCCTCGGATTTCTTATCAGAAATAGGCTCAGTTACATGCCTGAAACAAATATCACAATTCCTAGTAAAAAACGTATCAACAAATGGGATCAGCCTTGGTTAAATTGGAAGCTAATTTTAGGAACAAGCATGATAATTCTAATTGTGCTACTAGGGATTGTGGGCCGACTAATTTGGAATACGGACTTGGTCTATGTGGGCAAATCACCACTTAATCTTCCTCCAATCGGTTTTGAGAACAGCCGAGGCCAAGTTGGTACTTGGGAACACCCATTAGGCACTGAAAACAGCGGTCGCGACATGCTGGCGTTGACTATTATTGGCGCACCTAATTCACTTTTAGTGGGTTTTCTGGCTGCCACTATTGGTATTAGCATAGGCATTTTCTTGGGTTTTGTATCTGGCTTTATAGGTGGTATTACCGACGACTTAATTCGGTTGATAGCTGGAATCACGATTACAGTACCGTCTTTACTAGTGCTGATAATTATTCAGTCTCTCATGGAACAAATTAGCTTATTCACCATGGCAACTTTGCTGGCGATTTTTGCTTGGCCTGGTCCTACACTAGTCATTCGAGGTCAGGTACTAAGCATGAGAGAAAGTGGTTACGTCCAAATGGCACGGTTGTCGGGTGTTTCAGCCACCGGTATCATGTTTGGCGAAATTATGCCTAACTTACTACCATATTTGGCGGCTAGTTTTATTGGCCAAGTTTCAGGATCAATTCTAGCGGCGGTTGGTCTAGAAACACTTGGCCTAGGACCACAAAGAGTCCCTACACTGGGTGGAACACTATACTTTGCCCTAGAAGCTGCAGCCTTGCTCCGAAATATGTGGTGGTGGTTGGGAATTCCAATTTTCATTTTATCACTAATTTTTATGGGTTTATTGTTAATAAATCTTGGTCTTGATGAAGTTGCCAACCCACGATTGAGAAAAGCTACTGACTAAGTCAAAAAATGATAGTCAACTTACAGTTTTCATCCGCATCAACTTTAGGTTAAGCTAATTTAGTCTGAGAATTAACTATGGTTTCTCATATGTCAAATAGTCAACTATTAAGTGTCAATGAACTATGTGTTTACTACGAAACACCAACTGGAGACGTAAAAGCCGTAGACGGAATTAGTTTCGAACTGAAGACTGGTGAAATGCTCGGATTAGTCGGTGAGTCAGGGTGCGGCAAATCAACGGCAGCGATGGGGATTTTGCAATTAGTACAACCGCCAGGACGAATTGTTTCTGGTCAAGTAAAACTAAAAGATCAAGAATTATTATCTTTGACGGAAAGCCAAATGCGTCATTTGCGATGGACTCAATTAGCCTTGATCCCACAAGGTGCGATGAACTCACTCAACCCAACAATGAAAATCTGCAGTCAAATTCAGGATGTGATTTTGACACACCGACCTACTAGTATTGATAAACCTAGCATATTTCAGGTTATGTTTCGAATTTTGGAATTACTAAAATTGGTAGGATTACCAGAACGAATTTATAATATGTTTCCACACGAGCTGAGTGGCGGAATGAAACAGCGAGTTTGCATTGCTATGGCGATCGCTCTTAACCCTAGTCTCATTATCGCAGATGAATCAACCAGTGCTTTGGACGTAGTAGTGCAACGAGTGGTAGCACAGACTATTCTAGAGGTCAAGCAAGCACTAGGTGTCTCAATGATTATGATTGGACACGATATGGGCTTGATGGCTCAACTAGTTGATCGTATTGCGGTTATGTATGCCGGTAAGATTGTTGAAATCGGCACAGCCCTTGATATTTTTAACAAACCTAGTCACCCTTATACTCAACTGTTGATTGAGTCAATTCCTTCTTTGACAGAACGCAAACCGCTAAAAATTACTGATGGCATTACTCACAATCCCCGTCATCCACCGCCAGGCTGCATTTTTCAGTTGAGATGTTCTAAAGCCACCGATCATTGTAGAGAGGTCGCTCCCACACAGCATTCAGTTTCGATAAATCATTCTGTAGCCTGTCACCTTTATGAGACTACTAATGCTACTTGAACTGTCTAAAGCTAGCAAAGTTTACCAACAGCGAAGTGGTCGGAAGCAGCGCGATGTGGTGGCGCTGGAAAATCTCGACTTAGCTATTGCTGAGCAGCCAGCTACTATTACAGCAATCGCGGGCGAAAGTGGTAGCGGAAAAACAACCTTAGCCAATTTAGTTTTGGGTTTTGTAAGGCCAACCTCGGGTAAGGTCATCTATAATGGTCAAGACGTTGTAACCGCATCGGCTGAACAGCTAAAAGATTATCGTCGTCAAGTACAAGCTATTTTTCAAGACCCTTTTGGTGTTTATAATCCATTTTATCGTATTCAGCATGTTTTTGATTTAGTAATTAAAAATTTCGATTTGAGTCTTAATAAAGAACATACTCAAAACTTGATCGAATCTGCACTTAATGTGGTTGGTTTGCAAGGCCAAGACGTGCTCCGAAAATACCCACACCAACTCAGTGGTGGACAAAGACAAAGGGTTATGATGGCACGGGCCTACCTAGTTCGACCTAAACTAATTGTAGCAGATGAGCCAGTATCTATGGTGGATGCCTCTCTTCGAGCATCAATTCTAGATTTGATGCTTCGATTAAAAGAAGAACATGGCATTTCTTTCCTTTACATTACACATGACCTAAGCACAGCCTACCAAATCGGCGACCAAATTTATATCTTATATCAGGGTTCAGTAGCCGAAAAAGGAATGGCTACTCAAGTAATCAAAAGACCTCAACACCCTTACGTCAAACTTCTAATTGATTCGGTACCAGTGCCAGATCCATCAATAAAATGGAAAGGTGAAATTGAATTACCAGCAGAAGAAGAAATGCGAAACACGGATACACAAGGGTGTCGATTTTATCCCCGTTGTTCAGTCCGCGTCGACCAATGTTTATCGTCACAACCAGAGTTGATGGTTGTGGACAATGAACATCAAGCTGCTTGCTACAAAATTAATAAAAAATGAGACCATGAGCAAACAACCATACCTGCTAACTGATCAGCAGATGCACGACTTTATTGTCAATGGATTTATTACCGTTAAGACAGATTTTCCGGCCGATTTCCACGAGGGAGTTTACGCAAAAACAAAAGAAGTTTTCGAGAAAGAGGGAAATCCAGGTAATAATCTTCTACCTCGTATTCCCATAGTTGACCAGATTTTTAGCGACTCGAAAGTAATCGGTACATTGATTGGACTTTTGGGTAAAAGCTACTATATGCAACCCCATCGGCATTGTCACTATAATCCACCCGGAAGTACAGGTCAGAAAATGCATCAAGATGGTGGTAGGCGTTGGTCTCACAAAAGTCGCCGCCTATTAGTTTTTTACTATCCACAAGACACACCAGAGGAACGCGGGCCCACAGGTATTATCCCAG
>CAYVHK010000119.1:4799-14421 GCA_964451145.1 uncultured bacterium
TGCCGTTGTGTGGACAAGCAGGTGAGGTGACTTTTGCCAATTACGATTTATGGCATAGGGCTATGCCGAACCAAACTGATCAAATGCGATATATGATGAAATTTTTATATCTTAGAATGTCTGAGCCAGAAACGGCTAGTTGGCTAAACCGAGAATCAGACTGGGATAAGATATCAGCTGAAGTAAATTCTGAGTTTTATAATCCAGAGCATCATCAGATGTACCAGTCTATATGGAACTGGCATCGGGGAGAATGTAATCAACAAACTGAGCGTGCTTATTGTCAAAACTCTGTGAAAAGTTTAATAGCCGCATTCGAAACGGAACCAGAAGTGGAATGCTTGACCAATGCCTACGCTCTAAGTCGTTTTGGGGCACCGGTTTCACTTGATTTGGTAAATTTATTGTCGAACGAGTCTGGATATGGACAGAGGTATGCCTTCTATGGTCTAAGTACGCTTGGCGAGTCTTCTGTAGCTAAATTGATAGATTTAGTTGATCATGCCAACGAATCGGTTCGGAGAAGTGCCATAGAAACTTTGGGTGATATTGGGCCATCTGCAAGAGAAGCAGTTAACTCTATCAAGAAACAACTGAAAGATCCATCAGCCCTGGTTCGATCCAAAGTGGTGGAGTCATTAGGTACGATTGTCCCTAAATCGATTGGTGAACTAACAGAAACTGTTGCAACTTTAGCTACTGCATTAAGCGATGCAAATGATCGAGTTCGTCAAAACGCCGCGCTGGCTTTGTGTCGCATTGCACCGCAGAGCGATCAACCTATTTTCGCCTTACAAAAAGCATTGACGGATAGTAATCGATACGTTCGCGGTGATGCCGTTCATGCACTACGACGTATCAATACTTCAACTGCGAAGGAAATACTTATCGATCATCTAGTCACGGCTCGCTGGTGCCCATTAACAAACAGTGAAAGCACCCACTAGTTATCAATAAAATTGAGTCCGTCCAATGAGTAAGACTATCATTACAGTTGCTGTTTGTGGTTCAGTTCCGACTAAGGAGATGAATCCTTCTGTCCCATACACACCCAAGGAAATTTCAGATTCAGCAATTGCTAGTTTTAAAGCAGGAGCAGCTATCGCTCATATTCATGTCCGAGATCCAGAAACAGGGGTTCCGACCTCGGATGTTAACCTTTTTTCTGAAGTAGTTGACCGTATCCGAAAAGCATGTGATATGGTAATTAACCTAACAACTAGTGGTGCAAATATCAGTGGTGAAAATGTGATCGAGCAACGTTTAGAGCCGGTAAAACTAGAGCCGGAAATCTGTTCTTTCGATATCGGTTCCATGAACTTCCAAAAAAAACCGTTTATCAATTCACCCGAATGGGGATTAATTGCGGCTCAACGAATGCGTGAGTATGGCGTCAAACCGGAGGTCGAAGTGTTTGACATGGGCCACATCCGCCAAGCCAAACACTGGCTTAAAGAGGGATTGATAGATTTCCCTCCCTATTTTCAACTTTGTATGGGAGCGGGCTGGGGTATTGAAGCTACACCAGATAATTTACTAATGATGAAAAATGCGTTACCACCGGAAGTAATTTGGTCAGTTCTGGGTGTAGGTCGTATGCAATTGCCAATGATTACCATGGGAATTTTGTTGGGTGGACATATTCGAGTCGGTTTTGAGGATAATATTTATCTCCGACGAGGTGTCTTGTTGAACAGTAACGCTCAAATCGTTGAAGTAGCCGTCAATCTGATTCACCAATTGCAAGGTGAGGTTGCAACACCAGACGAAGCCCGTCAGATTCTGGATTTATCGAAACCTATCTAAATATTCTTATCGTAATATGCCACAAGACGTGTGAAATGAAGCAAATAGATTTGACTAATCAATTGAACAGGTTCAAACTGAATTCAGATCTCATTGAAAAGATTGTGTCATTAGTTACTGATGTTTCGCGTTCAGCTGATGAACGTTGGCGACAACTTTGCAAGCAGGTTTTGACTCGAGATTACCCGATCCAACTCCACCAGTACTTACACCAACAGGTTTATCAATCTTCTGATAAAATGCCTGAACTAACTCCAGTTTGGACACCCGACAACAACGACCTAGAACAAAGTAATATTTACCGGCTCATGCGGGAACTAAAAATGAGTGATTATCAAGAACTATACAATTGGTCAATTACCATGCCTGCTGATTTTTGGGGACAGATGATCGCACACTTAAATATCTCTTTTCATAAAACTCCCCGCCAAGTTCTCGACTTATCAGCGGGTCAAGCTCATCCCAGTTGGTTAGTCGATGGACGTTTAAACATTGTTGACTCTTGTTTTCAGGCAGACGGACAAGCAATTGCTATTGTTAGCCAAGACAACGATGGAAGAATCATAACTTACACCTACCAACAATTGGAGAAATTAGTTGACCAGATTGCTCATTCGTTAACCAAAATGGGAGTAACAACGGATACATCCATTGGTATTAATATGACCATGACGGTCGAGGCTGTTGCTGTTTATCTAGCTTGCATCAAGGTTGGTGCTGTTGCTGTAACCGTAGCTGATAGTTTTGCCCCACCAGAAATTGCCATTCGATTTCAGATAGCTGATGTTCAACTCGTTTTCACTCAAGATTACGTCCATCGTTCTGGCAAACAACTACCTTTGTATAAGAAAGTTGTTGCGGCTAGCCCCAAACAAGTGATTGTGGTTCCAACTAAAGCTGATGAGAATGTCTTCCTACGAAAGGAAGACTGTTGGTGGAACGATTTTCTCGATTCTGGTTTTGATCAACGATTTGAGTCAGCATCACGACTCCCATCTGATTACTGCAATATTCTCTTTTCATCTGGTACAACTGGTAATCCTAAAGCAATTCCTTGGACTCACTCCACACCGATTAAATCGGCGACAGATGCCTATCTGCATCACGATATTCAGGTTGGAGATTGTCTCTGTTGGCCAACAAGTTTGGGTTGGATGATGGGACCTTGGTTAGTTTTCTCAGCTTTAATAAACAGGGCTTGTATAGCTCTTTATCCTGATGTTGCAACTAGTAGAGACTTTGCTACTTTTGTCCAACGGGTTAAAGTTACTATGCTCGGTGTAGTACCAAGCTTAGTCGCTCAATGGCGCGAAGATGACTCTTTAAGTTCAGCTGATTGGTCAGCGATTCGAGTATTCAGTTCTACTGGTGAATGCTCTAATCCCGACGATATGTTTTACCTAATGGCCCAGGCTAATTATAAACCAATCATTGAATATTGCGGTGGTACTGAAATTGGTGGTGGTTATATTACAGGAACAGTAGTACAACCGAATATTCCGTCAACTTTTTCTACGCCAGCTTTGGGTAGTCAATTTTTGATACTAGACGAAATTGGTGAAAAAACTGATAACGGCGAGATATTTTTAATCCCACCTACCTTAGGTTTATCAACAGAGTTATTAAATGCAGATCATCATGCCATCTATTACAAAGACACTCCAAACACTCTAAACAAAGATGTACTTCGACGACACGGAGATCAAATACAATGTCTATCCAATGGTTATTTCCGTGCCAACGGTCGAGTTGATGATGCCATGAATTTAAGTGGAATTAAAGTTAGCGCGAACGAGATTGAAGCGATATTATCAAAACTTGATTTTGTCCGAGAATCTGCTGCTATTGCCATTTCGCCAGTCGGTGGAGGTCCTAGTAATTTAGTGATTTACCTAGTACCAAATTCAGAAAACCAATTACCTAAAATCGACATGTTGACTCATATACAACAGGCTATTCGTCAATCGCTAAACCCTTTGTTCAAAATCAGAGATTTTTGTTTAATTGATAGTTTACCTCGTACAGCATCTAACAAAGTAATGCGACGAAAATTGCGAAAAACCTACCAAGATCAATAAACTGATTGATCTAGTTCATTGGATGATAAAAACAACTTGCTGCCACCTGCTAATTCTTGATAGAATTAACGGGTGGAGAAAGGCTTTAAGATGAAAATGTCGGATCCTATTCGTTGGGGAATTTTGAGCACTGCTAATATAGCTAGCAAAGTTGGGTCAGCTATCCAGTTAGCGGATAACGCCAATTTAGTCGCAATTGCCAGTCGTCGTCAAGATATGGCACGAAAATGGGCTGAATCCCACGGTGTGCCGAAGTATTATGGTTCTTACAACAGTTTGCTAAGCGACCCTGAGATTGATGCTGTCTACATTCCTCTCCCACCCTCGATGCACGCTGAATGGACGATTCAGGCGGCTGAACACAAAAAACATGTGTTGTGTGAAAAACCAATAGCCGTAAACGTTTCCCAGGCATTAGCAATGGCCACAGCATGTCGTAAACATAACGTGCAACTTATGGATGGTGTAATGTGGGTTCATCACCAACGTAGTACCGTGATGAAGGAAATAATAAAAAAAGGCGATTTAGGACAGCTTCGCCGGGTAACTTCCGCCTTTACATTTAACTGGGATCAAGTGCCTGAGGGTAATATCCGGGCTAATAAGGAATTAGGTGGTGGATCCCTTGGGGATCTCGGTTATTACTGCGTTCGTTCTATCCTTTGGGCTTTTGAAGATCTTCCGCAACGAGTTTTTGCCACTGCCCGTTATAAAAACGAAGTCGATTTTAATGTCACCGCTGTATTGTGGTTTCACAAAGAACGAATGGCAACATTTGACTGTGGTTTCGATACAGTCTTACGTAAATGGTTCGAGGTTGCTGGTACAAAGGGGTCGATTGTTTGTGATGATTTCACAGTTCCACCCGATGACAAGGCTCGATTTTGGCTGCACAATGCTACGAGTCAGTCAAACGTTCATCAAATTAAGGACTGTATACAGGAAGTGGATATGATCGAACATTTCTCTCAACATGTTAATCTAATGAAAAGAAAACTAGGCTCTCTCCGAGAAGACTGGATTGATATTGCTATTGACACTCAAAAGGTTTGCCAAGCGATCACGAAATCAATTGAAAATTCTACTATAGTCGATTTGACAGACATTATATAGTTTTGATATCTTCATTTTTCTTTATCGAATGTTCATTTTCATTTCTAATCGGAAATTCGAGAGTTGTCTACGACAAAATGTTGACTTTTCTTCATAATTTTTAAATCTACCAGAAAATAAGAGAATTGATGTTTGAAGCCGATTCGATCAGTTCTATCGTTTAATGTGTTCTGGCTAGGCTGACAATTTCATTAACACTTTTAGTAATTTTTATTTTGGTGATGGTCAATATGGATCCGACGGCCACTAAAAAAGCGACAGGAACTGACCAAAAAACCCTTGAATTAAAGCATTCCTCTCATCAATCAGTTCCGAAACTGATATATAGGTCCATGGCGTCTAGTGATTTACCTAGTGTTTTAGCAATCGAACGTGAATCCTTTACCACTCCTTGGAATGAAAGTACATTTCGACGAGCTATGAACAAGGAAAATACTTACTCACACTGTCTCGTTGCGATATTTGAGAGCAAGGGCGTCGCTTACGCGCACTTCGTACTAATCGCTGGTGATATTCACATCACCAACTTGGCAGTAGTTCAAACTCACCGTCGCTTCGGAGTGGGAAAAAGTCTCTTGAAAAAAGTATTACTGCAAGCAATAAAAATGGGAGGAGAGCTGTGTTTTTTAGAAGTACGGGTTAGTAATACTGCTGCTTACAACCTGTATCAGCAATTTGGTTTTCAGATTCACTCAATTCGAAAAAGATACTACACCGATAATGGTGAAGATGCCTATTTGTTGTGGATTCCGGATCTCTCAATTTTAAGACCATCTTGAATTTGGATGAAGGAAGCTTGTTTCCACTCAATAGAAGTATGGTCATAGCTATTGACACATAGGATTGGCTAGGGACTGATGAAATTAGTTAAATTGAGGGCTTTAACAATATGGATTCCACCAAGGTGAAGAAGCGTGCTACCAGAGCGGACATTCTGTCTGCTTAGGGTTGCGTAGATAGAAGTTCAGGCTATCCTCCTACACCTGTTCGACTTGTAATGATGCCAATTCGTTTGACTCAATCTTCCTCTTCTAACTCAGCGTAAGGGAAGCGCCTACTCGAAGAGCGGTGGTGGGACGGTCCCGTCGAAAGATCCGACGACGTTATCTGTTAGGGTAAACGTGTGCCATAACCATTGATTAAACAGCTTTTTATAAAGTTCGTGTGGGATTGCGGCCTCATCACCTATCATTTTCTTATTATTTTTATCTAAACTATCTATTTCATACAGAACTTACACTTGTCTATATAGACCTAAAAATTCAATAGTCCTTGGTTATTGGCAATGAGTGCTATAAAAAATACCCGGTAACACATATATCTAGAAAAATAATACATTTTTTTGTTTGTATCTTCATTTCATTCCCACTCAATGGTGGCTGGTGGTTTAGAACTAATATCGTACACCACTCGGTTAATTCCTCTTACTTCGTTGATGATCCGGTTGGAAATTCGACCCAGCAAATCGTGTGGAATTTTAGCCCAATCCGCCGTCATTCCATCCAAGCTAGTGACAGCACGCAAGGCAATGGCATTTTCGTAAGTACGCTCATCACCCATGACTCCAACTGTCTGAACAGGTAAAAGAACAGACAAAGCTTGCCAAATTTCATCGTAGATACCAGCTTTGCGAATTTCATCGATAAAGATTTTATCAGCTTGTTGCACCATTTTCAGTCTCTCTGCCGTTATTTCACCAAGAATCCGTACCGCCAAACCAGGGCCAGGAAACGGATGTCGTCCCAAAACTGGTCCGTCTAATCCAAGTTCTTTTCCTACCGCTCTCACTTCATCTTTGAATAATTCCCGTAATGGCTCTACTAGTTCAAACGACAAGTTCTCTGGTAACCCGCCAACATTATGATGAGTCTTGATTGTAGCTGATGGACCCTTGACTGATATACTCTCGATGACATCCGGATAAAGTGTACCCTGAGCCAAAAAATCGATCTGTCCAATTTGGTCAAATTGATCCTGAAAAACTTGGATAAATTCCTTGCCGATGATTTTTCGTTTCTTTTCTGGATTCTCAATACCAGCTAGCTGAGCCAAAAATCGGTCCGTAGCATCAACATAATGAACCTTGATATCTAAAGCACGATAGATATCTAATACTTGCTCTGACTCATTCTGACGCAGTAGCCCGTTATTGACAAAGACGCAGAGTAATCGTGGTCCAATGGCGCGCTGAATAAGAAGAGCTAAAACCGTGGAGTCTACACCTCCACTTACAGCACAAAGGACCTTTCCACCATCTGTTTGTTTTTGAATTTTTTCTGTAGTTTCCTCAATAAAGGAACGCATTGTCCAATCGCCTAGACAATGACAAATTTGGTGAACGAAGTTGGACAAAACAAGGTTTTGGTCTTCAGTATGAACGACTTCTGGATGAAATTGCAATCCATAAAAATTTCTATCCAAATCAGCCATGGCAGCGACAGGCGAATTATTGGTTTTGGCAATCGAATGAAAACCATTAGGTATGTGGTCAATTCGATCTCCATGGCTCATCCAAACACTAAACTGAGTTGGTAATCCTTGAAATAAAGCTGTTTTGGTGTTTTTGAGGCTAATTTGAGCTAAACCAAATTCTCGAGAGTGAGCTGGATGGACTTTTCCTGAAACCAATAAGTGAGCCAAGACTTGCATTCCATAGCAAATACCCAAAATTGGCACCCCCAAGTCAAAAATACCTGACACCGGTAGTGGGGCAGCATCCGTATACACACTTGCAGGACCACCGGACAGAATTATACCCTTTGGTTTTTTGGCCTGAATATTGATTAAAGGTAAGTGGTAAGGATGAATCTCGCAATAAACGTTCTGTTCTCTTATTCGCCGAGCAATGAGTTGAGTATACTGCGAGCCAAAATCGAGAATCAGAATAGTTTGTCGTTGCAAATTCACACCTCCTTGATTTCCAATTTCCTTCTTCGTTGAAGCAGACAGTATACAAATAAGTCGGAAGAACGTCAAGTCAAGTCGCATATCTAATAGCTATCAAGATATTTAATTTATATCTACAGCAAAATACTACTAATCATCAAACAGAAAATGACAAAATACGGCTACCATTCGATTTCATAGTTCACACCCACTCGTCAATTTGATTAGCTTTATTGGCAACTTATTTCTATTATTCTTCTGAATCAAGAGCAAATAACATGTTTTTCAGATGAAAGACCGGATAATTCTTTGCTTTAATTTAAAAACACTAGAATTAGAAAAAATTGTAATAACTAAAAACAGTGAATCACAGTTGTTTGTTATATCATGTTTTTTCATAAGGCTATGATCGATTATTGATGAATTAACCAATTGGGTCTATAATATTTCGAAGAAAACTTAATGATTAAGGCCTACTCAGGTGCAAAAAATAATGGAAAGGAGTATACATTTTGCAATCAGAATTAGTGTTGTTAGCTCACCGAGGTGGAATGGGAAGAGCTGTTGAAAATACAATGATGTCATTTCAGCAAGCTCTAATAGATGAAGCAGATGCTTTTGAGTGCGATGTCTGTTTAACTCGAGATAAAGAACCAGTTATGATTCATGTAGATGTCAAAAAGAATAGTATTCAAGAAGCAACAGGTTCTCCAATACCTGTCTCTGACCTATCTTGGTCAGAAGTTAAAAACCTAAAAATGGTTAACACAGACGAGCCAGTTCCTCATTTGGATCAGGTCTTAGATTTTGTGAAAAATACTGGTTTGTACTGCTGGCTAGAGCCAAAAACCCTTTCATTAGAGATAATTGATATAATAGTCGAAAAAATTAAAAAATTTGGTCTTGTTGATTTGGTAGGAGTCTTAACTTTCTATTCCCGTAGCAAACTTTTGACTCATACAAAACTGTTAAACCCGAAAATAAAAACTAGCGCTCTACTTATTAATCCATTAGCCAATTTTCTGCGACAAGCAACTCAGATCAGTGCTGATCATATTGTTTTTGGTTGGAATGGACCCAATCAGTTTCAGTTTTATAACGCCGTGTTTCAGTCTTTTACTAGCAAAGTTCAAAAGTTGAAGGCTAATGGAATTCAGGTGGAAGGTGGATATGTGCGAACAATCAATGATGCCGAATGGTTACTAAAGCATGAGGTAAGTGGTTTATGGGCCGATGATGTACCAAAAATCAGATCTTACTCAGAAGATTACTTTAATCGATATTCTTGAGGTGACTTGTCAGACAAGTCGATTTACTCTTCGTCTTGCCAGTAGTTGGTGGTAAAACCAAACTTAACTTTGGTTAACCCTTTCTTTTGTCCTTTTGCTAAAATTCCTGAGAACTATACCTTGTCGCTATCTGGATAATAACATTGATCGTGTTTGCAACTACTAAATAAACTAGATCGCTTGAACTATCATTGATAATCTGATGCGGATTACCGGGTGGAAACACAAAGCAGTCATTAATCTCAATTTCTTCGTTATCTTTTTCAGTTCTGACCTTGTCACATCCAATTATAACGAAATAAAGTTCTCACCAAGTGGCATGTTAATGATAAGGGAAGTTTTTTTTCCCGGCTGGTAGAATGACGTGTTCAATTTCAAAGGCGGGTTGCCGGTCTTTTTCATCTTTTTCATGAAGTCGATGTGAAATTTCTCGTCTTTGTAACTGACAAG
>CAYVHK010000120.1:0-2657 GCA_964451145.1 uncultured bacterium
AAGGATAAAATCAAGCGACAATCATAATGAATGAACAGTGGGAAGTTAGGTTAGAGAATGATCACCCTGAATATGCGGAGATTTTGGAACGGGCGGTAGAGCTAACCCAATCTCAGTCAGCTCAAAATACTTTTACAGTTCAGAATTTGCTAGAAATTGAGAATGTTGAGCAGTTGATGGCCGAGGTGGTTGCACTGAGAGAAGAAACGGTAATTGTCATGCAACAGGCTAAAACCCTTGATCAGATTAATTCTGAGGCATTGGCAGCTCATCTGGCTAATATTCACCAAAATTTCAAAATTGTCATTAGCTTAGGCCGAAAACTAGACAAGCTCAATCAAGGACTTAAAAATTATAGCAGCGTTTTTCGTGGGAGTATTTCTCAGTTAGTAACTCGCTTAGACCAATGTTTGGTTGATACTGAAAGACCCACTTCAACTTGAGTAGTGCGCTTGGCAGCACACTTGTTTTTTGCTATAATTCTGGTTCATTTTTAATACACGTATTTATTCAATTTTATCTGTGTTTCAGTTAAGGAGAAAATAATGGGATCAATCAATCAATCTGCCTGTTTCGGTTGTTTTGCTCGAGATGGCTACACCGCTGAACAAGTTATTAAAGAAGCGGCTAAGCTGGGGTACAAATCGGTAGAAATGTTGCCACGTGAACATTGGGATTTAGTCAAAGACAGTGGGTTGGCTATCGCTACTATTTCCGGTCATACATCACTGCCAGATGGATTAAATAAAAAAGAAAATCACCAGCGGATCGAAGATGAGTTGCGTGCCAACATAGATTTAGCTGTCGAATACGAAATCCCTGGTTTGATCTGTTTTTCTGGGAATCGGGATGGAAAATCAGAAGAAGAAGGTCGAGATAACACTATCGAAGGCCTAATGCGAGTGATAGGTTACGCCGAGGAGAAGGGAATTAATTTAAATATTGAGTTGCTCAATAGCAAAGTCAACCACCCTGATTATCAATGTGATAGTACCCCTTGGGGGGTTTCGGTGTGTCAAGGAGTTGGCTCGTCACGAGCTAAACTATTGTATGATATCTATCATATGCAGATTATGGAAGGTGACATTATTCGTACTCTGACCGATATTATCGAGTATATTGGTCATTTTCACACTGCAGGCAATCCGGGACGTAATGATCTGGACGACCAACAAGAACTTTATTATCCGGCAATTATGAAAGCTATTTCAGTTACTGATTACGATCTCTATATTGGACACGAATTTGGTCCCAAGGGTAATCCAATGGAGGCTATGAAGGCTGCTTACGATGTTTGTAATATATAACTCAGTGAGGTTGAACCTGTGACTCTAACTTTACCCCGACGAAGATTAGGCCGAACCGAAATGATGATTCCGGTTATTCCTTTTGGAACACAAGGTTTTGGCAACAATTTTGGCCCGGTTTCTGATGAAGAAGCTATAGACTTAGTCAAATACTCCATTAGTATCGGAGCCAATCATTTTGATTCTGCCCGTTGTTATGGCGATTCCCAACGCAAACTTGGTCTAGCTATGAAAGAAATTCCGCGCGAGAATGTGATTATTACTGCTCGTGTATGTTGCCATTCGGCTGCTCAGTGGGGTGGTTACGGTCAGGGACGACCCGATTATTCCCGTGATCGGGTATTGGCTGATGTTGAAAACCAACTCCAAGAACTAAACGTAGACTATGTAGATGGGTTGATGATTCACGATCCACCCGAAATTGACCCCACATTGGAAAGTGATGCAACCTTGGAAGGATTATTAGAGTGTAAAAAACGGGGTTATACCCGTTTTATCGGTTATGGCATGCGTCCTCATGATTTCCACCTCAAAGCTATTGCCACAGGTGAAATAGATTTCTTTCTATGCTTCAATGACTACAATTTGGTTCGTCAAACGATAGCTGACCGAGTATTATCAGCAGCAGCAGATGCCGATATTGGGGTAATGAACGGATGGTCAATCTTGCGTGGAATGCTTACTGGGGTGGATTTGGAAAAAGTGGTGGCTGAGACTGGACGTTGGCAGAATGATAAAGATTTGAAAGCATCGACTGAAATTTGGCGATGGTGTAAGGATGAAGGAATAGACATCTTGCAGTTGGCACTTCAGTTTTGTTTGAGAGAGAAAAGAATTCATGGCAACAATATTGGTTCATTAAACAAACAGCAACTGTTAGCTAATGCGACTGCAGCGAGTACCCCATTGGCTGATGGTATTCTAAGTCAGTTCGATCACTTTCGCCAAATACTATAATCAGATTGACTATGCTTAGACATTATTTCTGATGGTGCAAAAACTCCGGAGGAACTCAATTAGTAATCCAGATAAGATTAGTAACTAAATTTTTAGTCCGTTGGTTCTTGATCAGTGTGTTACTTAGTCTGGAATTGGCATCAGGTGCGTTATCTTTTTGATACGCCCCTCGAATATAGAAGAGACAGTCTTTCTTTACTACATCATCGCTTACCGTTTTCCAGGTAAAACAGCCTTTAGACTCTAAAAATTGACATTTCATAAATAAATTTCATAAATAAAAAGTGCTCATTATAATTTTTTTGCATAATGAGTACTTTTTATTTACTATTTAGTGTTTTTCACGTTAATTTTGTGAAAAACATTCAATATACGAGAATTCGATCAATTTTT
>CAYVHK010000120.1:2757-14265 GCA_964451145.1 uncultured bacterium
TTTTCACGTTAATTTTGTGAAAAACATTCAATATACGAGAATTCGATCAATTTTTGTGTCGGTAGTTCTAGTATATTCAAAATCGCTAGATATGTTGTTGCGCCTTTTACTACAAATCATATGGTTATTCTGTGGCACATTTTTGTTAATTAACCCAATAATTTTTGGCCATAGTAAGCGATTATTGTAGATTATAGATACTATTTTTCCCATTATCTTAATCAGGTAAAGAAAAAATCGGGGCCATCAAATTGGGTGTCTCCAATTTGAATGTTTCTGGCTAAGTTATTGAACCGCTTAAGAAGTATAAAGTAAGATGAAATTTTTTTTATTAAATGCTCTTTTAGTTTTATTTTTAAATTTGTCTTTTGGAAAAGGTGAGTTCAATGGTAACCAGACATTACTGACTTTTTTAAACATCAACTCAGGATGGAGTGCACTGGAAAAAACGAACGATTCTATACAAATTAGTATAAAAGAATTAGATGGTTCTAAACTAGAAGCTGTTAAAGTAGAAAAAATATTAGATATAGATCCGGATCTCATTACAGATGTCATCATGGATGTGGAAAATTATAATTCATTTCTTTCTGATGCTGAATCATTAAAAAGTCGGGTGGTTGAGCGTTCAGATGTAGGGTTAATTGGTTATCAACGTATTGAGGTGGATTTTCCGTTTTTCGATGATCGGGAATACTTTTTTAGAATGGACCGATCACCATTTGGTAACCAAGATACTAAAACAATGTGTTATTGGGTTTTGTTAAATTCAGATTATGACTTGGGTAAAGGAGTAAGAACTAAAAATACAACCTATTTGCAAAAGGGGGCGGGCATTTGGAAATGGGAACCCTTCGAATTAAACAAGGTGAAAATTTCCTACATGTTATATATGCATCCTGGCGGATCTATCCCAGATTTCCTGATTGATGTAATTAATAGGCGAAGCATTGTTGGACTATTTCGGGATGTGTTAAAAGAAGTCAAAGTTAGAAATAGTTCAGCTTTTCAAATACACAAATGAAAACAAGAAAAATTTTAGTCATTATACTTTTAACTATCGGTTGCAGTAACTCAAAAATTACTTTGGAACCATTAAAAACTGTATCCTATGTTGATATCGAACGATTTATGGGAGATTGGTATGTCATTGCTAATATTCCTACCTTCATTGAAAAAGGTGCTACCAATGCCATTGAATCTTATAGACTGAATGATAGAGGGGAGATTGAAACCACTTTTTCTTTTTTCCAAGGTAGTCCTTCAGGTAAGAAAAAGGTCTATAAACCTAGAGGATTTATCCATAATCATCAAACGAACGCCGAATGGAGAATGCAGTTTATTTGGCCTTTGAAAATGCCTTTTCTCATCATTGATCTGGCACTCGACTACAGTTACACCGTCATTGGATACCCTAACCGAGATTATGTCTGGATCATGGCTCGGAAACCACAACTGCCCAAGGAAGTTTACACAGTAATTATCCAAAAATTAGAGAGTGTTGGGTACGATATTTCAAAAATAAAAATATTACCCCAGCAATGGTAAACAGCTGAGATTTTTCAAGTGATGAAAATAGCAATTGTAGGAACTGGGATTTCTGGATTAACTGCTGCTTACTTATTAAATCAGAAACATCAGATCACAGTATTTGAAAGAAATGATTATATCGGTGGACATACCCATACCCATTCTGTTACTAATGGCGAGGAGACTGTCGCAGTTGATTCTGGGTTTATTGTTTACAATGAAGAGACTTACCCAAATTTCATTAAGCTTTTGGATCAATTGCAGGTGGAACGACAAAAAACTACCATGGGCTTCAGCGTTAAGTCAGTAATAAAAAATATCGAATATGCTGGCAATTCCCTGAATTCTGTTTTTTCACAAAGGCGCAATTTTTTTCGACTTTCGTTTTGGCGAATGTTACGAGATATTCTGCGATTTAACAAAATAGCAAAAAAGGACTTGGATACTTTATCGCCGCGCATAACTTTGGGCCAATATCTTTCTGAAAACCAATTTTCGTCAGAGTTTATCGAAAACTACGCTATTCCAATGGGAGCGGCTATCTGGTCCACCAAGGCTAGATCTATGTTGGAAATGCCAGCTCTATTTTATATTCGTTTTTTCAATAACCATGATCTATTGCAAACCATAAATAGTAGTGGCTGGTGGGTAATAAAGGGTGGGTCAAGAGAATATGTTAAGAAAATAGTGGTAAATTTCAAAGAGCAAATCCGATTGAATACGCCAGTCCATTCGATTAAAAGGTTACAAGGGAAAGTGATCATAAAAAGTGGGACAAGTGATGATGAAGAAATCTTTGATTCTGTGGTCATTGCAGCTCACAGTAATCAGGCTTTGCATATGCTAGCCGATCCTTCGCCACAGGAGCAAGAAATACTAGGTGCACTGCCATACCAAAAGAACAAGGCTTTATTACATACTGATACTTTCGTACTACCCAAACGAAAACTAGCTTGGGCCAGCTGGAACTATCATCTGGACCAACGTACGGACGAACCGGTAGCCATGACTTACAATATGAATATCCTCCAAAGTTTGGATACTGTGAAAACTTATTGCGTCACACTTAATAGTAATGATCTCGTAGACAAAGATAAAGTAATCAAAGAATTACATTATGAACACCCATTATTCACTAAGTTAGGGATTAGTGCCCAAAAACGCAAGCAAGAAATCAGTGGTATTAATAACACCTATTACTGTGGTGCTTATTGGCATAATGGTTTTCATGAGGATGGAGTAGTTAGTGCGTTGGAAGTCTGTCGTCATTTTGGATTATCTCTATGAGCCTTTCGGTTGATAATTATATTTACACTGGCACCATTCGTCACCGTCGTTTTTTTCCATTTACTCATTTCTTTAACTACCCGATTTTTATGGTGTATTTTGATATTTCTAATGTAGAAAGAATGTTGGAAAAGACTTGGTTTTGGAATATTAATAAGCCTTCTATTGTCTCATTCTACCGAGAGGATTATCATGGGGACCATAGTCAATCTCTAGATGATGCTGTTCGATCAACCATTTATCAAAAAACGGGTAGATACTTAAAAGGACCTATACGAATTTTGACTCACTTACGTTATTTTGGCTATTGTTTTAATCCGGTTAGTTTTTATTATTGTTTTGATCAAATGGATGAAAATGTGGAATTGATAATGGCTGAAATAACCAATACGCCATGGCAAGAAAGACATTCTTATATTGTATCTGATAAGCTTAATAGTAAATCTAACCTGACAGCAAATATGAGTAAGGAATTTCATGTTAGTCCGTTCTGGGGTATGGATCATGAGTATGAATGGGTGTTCACGAGACCAGAAAAGAGCTTGATGGTTAACATGAAGAATATCAAAGACCAAAACAAAGTGTTCGATGCGACCTTAAATCTGAAAAGAAAAGCTTTTAATTTAAACAATTTGGCACTACAAACACTAAGTTTCCCTTTTATGACTTTGAGTGTTATATTCCGAATTCATTGGCAAGCGCTGAAATTATGGATCAAAGGGGCGCACGTTTTCGACCATCCGAATGAAATCAAGGTGAAAATGGAAGATTCATGAAAAATAACCGGAGTGTCAATTTGATAGTAAAACAACTATCTTCTGGGAAAAAACATGGTGTTTTGTCTGCTTTCTTCAAGCGTATCATTTTGAAAAAATTTGGAAATTTAAAACTCGGGGGAATTGAGTTTTCCGATGGAAATGAGGTTTATTCTTTCGGTGATATGGCCAGTGAAATGAAAGTAAAGGTACGAGTACTGTCTCCTGAATTTTATCCACTCTTAGGTAGTGGTGGTTTGGTGGGGGCGGCTGAAGCCTACGCTTCAGGTTTTTGGGAAACAGATGAATTGCTTTTACTGATTCGTATTATTTTAAAGAACAAGGAAGTATTAGGTAAATTAGTATCAGGCTGGTCAAAAATGTTCAATCCTGTCAATATGATTGTTCATTGGGGGCGCAAAAACTCATTGAATGGTAGTAAAAAGAATATTCTGGCTCATTATGATTTAAGTAATGATTTTTACCGGTTATGGCTAGATGAAACTTTGACCTATTCCTGTGGGATTTTTGAAGATGAATTTAGTACGTTGAGAGAGGCTTCTGTCGAAAAACTAGATCGGATTTGCCGAAAACTTAAACTCTGCAATCAAGACTCAGTATTGGAAATTGGTAGTGGATGGGGTAGCTTTGCTCTACATGCAGTTGAAAATTACGGCTGCCACGTTACAACAACTACTATTTCTGATGCCCAATATAATTGGGCTCAACAAAAGATCCAATCTGCCGGTTTGAAAGATAAAATTGTTCTATTGAAAGATGATTATCGTAACCTCACTGGTGAGTATGACAAAATTGTTTCTATTGAAATGATTGAAGCTGTCGGCTACGAATATGTTCCTCTTTATTTTCAGAAAGTTTCATCCCTCTTAAAAGAAGATGGGTTGTTCGGTTTACAGGGAATTACCTTTAATGACCAGGAATTCGATGATTATAAAAGGTCGGTTGATTTTATTAAAAAATATATTTTCCCTGGTTCTTGTCTGATTTCCATTGCTCAGGTAACAGAAGTAATGAAGAAATATACTGATTTTTCTATCTCTCATTTAGAAGATATCACGATGCATTATGCTACTACCTTGAAAACTTGGCGATCCAATTTCCTAGATCAGATTATAACCGTCAAGAATTTAGGCTTTTCCAAGGAATTTATTAAAATTTGGGAGTTTTATTTTGCTTATTGTGAAGCTGGGTTCAGAGAAAGAAATATTGGAAACTATCAATTTATATTTTCAAAACCCGCCGTTCAAAACATCCAAATAGATTATTAAGCATGTTAAATTCCTTAATACAATTAGCTGAAAAAGGCATTCTACCTGATGGTTTAATTTGCATTGGTATACGTTCAATATGTCGTGAGCGTTTGCGGTGGGCGAAAGCTGTTGGCCCTGAAGCCGTCGAAGCCTATCATCAAGAATGGGTAGATAAATTATTGGAAAGTCCTATAGCTTTGGTTCCCGAAAAAGCGAATGAACAACATTATGAAGTTCCACCCGCTTTTTTTGAGCAAGTGCTAGGTAAACATCTCAAATATAGTTCAGGTTATTGGCCATCCGGTATAAATAAGCTGGATGAATCGGAAACAGCTATGTTGGAAATGACCTTCCAGCGTTCGCAATTAAAAGATGGTATGAATATCCTAGAATTGGGCTGTGGATGGGGATCATTAACTTGTTTTATGGCAGATCGAATGCCCAATTCGAAAATTATAGCCGTCAGTAATTCCAATGACCAAAGAAAATACATAGAAAAGCGCTGCGAGCAAAACGGATATGACAATGTGACTGTGTTTACAGCGGATATGAACGATTTTAGTACTGAGGAAGTCTTTGATAGAGTTGTTTCAGTAGAAATGTTCGAGCACATGCGTAATTATGGTGAATTATTGCGTCAAATTAGCAATTATCTTAAAGTTGACGGAAAGTTATTTGTCCATATATTTTCTCATAAATCATTGGTATATCCTTTTGAAGATAATGGACCAAGTGATTGGATGGGCCGAGAATTTTTTAGTGGAGGACAGATGCCATCTCATCGACTGTTATTGCATTTCCAACAGGATCTGAAAATAGAAAAGGTGTGGCGTGTTTCTGGTATTCATTACGGTAAAACTGCTTGGGCTTGGTTGCGTAAAATGGACCAGAACAAAGCGCCTATTCTTGAGATATTTTCATCAACATATGGTCAGGATAAAGCGATGATCTGGTGGCAAAGATGGCGAATATTCTTCATGTCATGTGCTGAATTATTTGGCATGAATCATGGGAAGGAATGGGGCGTTTCCCATTACTTATTTATTAAAAAGAGTTGATAGTGGGACATATATACCAATATTATTACTACTGCTATTCCAAAAATTGGCTTTCAAATATGAATTCGAATGAGATAACTTAACTATGATAATTTTCATTATTTTGATTGCACACTGGTATTTATCATTGTTCTTTCAAACTTTTTTCTTGCATCGTCACGCATCGCACAATTTGTATAAAATGAGTCCTACCTGTGAAAAAGTCTTTTTTATTTTAGCTTTCATTTTTCAAGGGTCTTCGTTTTTGCACCCGGCAGCTTATGCTGTTATGCACCGCAGGCATCACGCATATTCCGATACTGATCGAGATCCTCACTCACCAATAATTGTTACTAACATTTTAGATTTTAACAAAAAGACTTGGCTAGAATACAGTGAACTCGTCAAGCAATTTATGAACGATGAAATTGGAGTCAAAAATGTACCTCGTTGGCCAATTTTTGAAAGAATTACCGAATTTTTCCCCGTAAGATTGTTATTCGTTTTCTTTTATGTTGGGATTTATTGTTATTTGGCACCTTCTTTTTGGTATTTTTTGTTGATTCCGTTTCATATTTTCATGGGGCCTATTCATGGATTTATTGTTAATTGGTTCGGACATTTAGTTGGTTACCGTAATTTCAAGGATCGTAAGGATAATTCACAAAATACGTTGCCTGTTGATTTTTTGATGATGGGAGAATTGTATCAGAACAATCATCATCAATCACCCAACCGGGGTAATTTTGCACATCGCTGGTTTGAGATGGATTTGGGGTACTTAGTTGCATCCTTGTTGCAAAAATTAAATATTATTCAATTCAAGAATCCAAACTAGGTATGCGGGATGTTTTTGGTTCAATTCTTTCTGTTATAGTCGCTGGTATCTTTGCTTGGGCCGGTTCACAAGGTGGGCCGACTATGTTTGGCTTTCCGGCATTGGTTTCAATTGCTGCTATTGGATTTTTGATCCATTGGATTGTGTTTATTCCTTCTTATCTGATAAAAACGGAAAAATTCTATGATATTACTGGCACCATAGCTTATTTAGTTATGGTTGCCATATCTGTGTATATTGCCGGTAGTAATGGTAGCATCCTGACGATTCGGTCAAAAATTGTTGCTCTATTAGTTCTGGTCTGGGCTTTCCGGTTAGGAGTTTTTTTGTTAATTAGAGTACTCAAAGTAGGAGAAGACCGTCGTTTTCAAGATGCGAAAAATTCTTTCATTACATTTCTAATGTTTTTCAGCATTTCCGGATTATGGGTTTTTTTAACAACAGCTAATGCACTTACTTTGATTTTAAACAATTCTGATTTATCGAGTGATCTTCACTTTATTATTGGTCTGATTATTTGGAGTATTGGATTTTGTTTCGAAGTGATTGCAGATGAACAAAAAAGGCGTTTTAGGAAAAACGCTGAAAATCGTGGGCAGTTCATTATATCTGGCTTGTGGTCAATTTCCCGCCACCCAAATTATTTTGGCGAAATTTTAATCTGGACTGGTATGGCAATTATATCCTTTCCAGTGCTTTCCGGTTGGCAATATGCTACTCTGATTTCACCGGTATTTGTTGCCTTATTGTTGACTAAAATTAGTGGAGTTAATTTACTAGAGGAAAGTGGTGATAAAAAATGGGGTCATTTAGAATCCTATCAAAGTTACAAAAAAAATACCGCAGTACTTGTCCCATTTATTTTCTAAAGGAGGAATTTGAAAATGCAAAAATTACACATGCAAATATGGATATTTTTTTTTATCGTACCAGCAATTATGGCTATTGAAAAACTCGATTATAAAATCTTAGAAAAACATAGTGCTGTTGAAATCCGCCAATATCCCAAAGTCATTATTGCTGGTACAAAAGTGCAACAACCTTACCGGACTGCCTTGAATTCGGGCTTTCGTAATATCGCCAATTACATTTTTGGTGGTAATGATAAGGGCATGGAGATATCCATGACTGCCCCAGTTATTTCCCATCGAGTAGGAAATGATGTTGAAACCCACGAAATCCTTTTTGTTATGCCTAAAGAATATGAAATGATTAACCTTCCAAAACCCAATCGAAATGATGTATATCTGGAAGAGAGATTGCTGAACAAAGTTGCAGTTATTCGGTTTGGGGGGTGGGCTACGAAAAAGCGTGCACTTCGTTATCAGAAAAAGCTTTTACGAAAGATGGCTAAACTGGGCTTAGAACAAGCAGGATTACCAATGGTCGCTCAATATAATTCCCCTTGGGCTTTGCCACCATTTCGCCGAAATGAAATTTTAATCCAAATTCAATAATGAAGCTAAATAGTCTTCAAAAGTAATTTAGGGACAGTCAACAAACGCTAAAAACATGCTTCAACCTACGTTTATAATCGCATAAATATTACTGTCTTTTCATTGGTAGAAGTGTTGTGAACAATGCGGACAGGTCTAAAGTATATTCACCATCCTTAGATTGCTACATTTTTGATAACTTCTTCTGGTTCTTCTTCTTTAAAATTCGGTAAAAACGCTGGCTTCGACCGTATTTGTAAATCCTAATTCTTGGTCTATTCTATGCTCGTGGATCGTCTAATAGATGAATTCTTCGAAATAAATTATCTTCCGTATAGACAGATAGTTATGAAAAAATTAAATTTAAAAACTAAAGTCGGTTCTGTTTTTTCTTGTCAAGACATCTCCTCTCATGTTTTATCTTAGCGTTTTATTTTATGACCGTGAAAAAAAATTTGAAACCTGATTCATTAGGCGGTACATTTTTTTGTGCTTTCTCAAAAAAGTAAACTTTACAACCGGACAGGATACACAACGACAATTTCCTAACACCCGATGTTTTATAATTATCAAACAGTTAAAAGGGTATAATCAATAAATATAATGAAATCAGAACAGATTAAGAATCAATACGACAACGATAACTCTTGCTCAGTAGTAAATTTGTATAATTTTGCCCTAATATTGGCAGATGCACAATCTAGAAGTAGCAAAGATAGCCACGCCTGTTTTATCGATAATCTGTCCCGAATTTGCGATGAGTTTGCTACTAGTAGACAACAAACAGATAATCAAGTAGACAATAGCTATTCAGAAGCTGCAATCGTTAGTTGGTATTTCGCTAATCATCAAAAGTCAATAAATAGAAACTGCTGAATAAATAATAAACGGTTTTGGCAAATCATTCTTGACTTATCGTAGGTTCACTTCAAAACCATAATTAGACTTGAGTAAAGTAGCATTGAATATTAATATTGCCTTGATAGTTAGTCGCGGAGGCCAGAAAATCAAGATTCTGGGAAAAGACAAAGAAATTGTAGTTGATCTGCCTACTTTGTGGTTAGGGTTTGAAATTTTGAACCTACTTGGCAAAAATACAAAGCAAGCTATTCAACAGTTGCACCGTATTTTGAGTACGGCAGACCTTCACCTAGTAGTGAAACATAAAGGTTACACTATTGCCCAGATGGATAATCGGCAACGAGTTAGTTTTCTTTCTTACTTTCTAGGGTTAACTCCAATTAACTTAAAGCCATTCCGCTTGCTAATATCCCTAATTTCTTCGCGCTAACTTGTCTAAGATTTTGTGTTGGATTGAATTATATAGCTTTGCTCCACTGAATGTGGAGAGTGAAATTATGCCCTAACCGTATTTATGTGTCGCTGCTTTCTCGTCATTTTTCTACTTGCCTAGAATCTTGATTCTACGAAGGATCTAATTGAATGGAAATAAAAACTGTTACCCAACCCAAACGCCCCTTGGTCATCTATGATGGTAGCTGTAACTTCTGCATAAACGGAATAAGTCGTATGAAGCAACAAGACAAAGGTAACCAGTTCGATTTCTCTTCTCAACAAACTCAAAATTTATCTGAACAATATCCACAACTGAGGGAATACGTTCACAAAGAAGGTATGCGTTTCATTAATCAGTATGGACGAGTTTTTTGTGGGGCCGATGCTGTTTTTGAGATTTACCGACGTATTGGTTGGCAACGCTACTTAGTTTGGATTTACCGATTGCCGATCTTACATCAACTTTGCCAAATTGGTTATTGGCTTGTAGCTAAAAATCGGCACCGGCTGAACTTCGGCGGAACAGTTAAATGCCAGTCAAAAAGCTGTCAAATCGATTCACCTGTTGATACAAAATAGATAGAAAAACGAGTATCCAATCGAGAGAATCAGGGAAACAAGCTCTGGTTCCCTATAGTTAGTTAATCAGTTTAGGTTGAACTCTCCTATCAATTTAAACCCTTCCATTTTTTCCTGATACAGTAGAGGTTTAAACGATTTCATACACACTTGACATCATTATGTGTCGTCAAGTGTGTATTTTTTAGGCCTGGATATTTCTGCTTTGTGAAAATTTCCGTAACACAATTCCGATTGTTTTTCAAGATTATCAGAATAGGAAATTGGTAACTTGATGAGGTAGAAATACCAGACAAAGAAAAAAGAGTACCTGATATCAGATACCCCTCTTTTTATAACTTGTCCATATTTATAGAGAATTTAGTTAATTCATTAATCTACATTGTTTGAATAGTTCTACATCGTGTTCTACCTTTTCTAGTAGAACCTGACTGATATTTACCACTGGATTTTCTTCTGATGTACTCATTTTAGAACCACTTTGTTTGCTATATTTTTCGTAAAGTTCACCCTTTCCCACTCGTTGTAACTGTTATTAGTGTCAGACTTGCTGTTTCCATTATCATCTTTGCCAATAATTTCTCACTATCAGTTGATGTGCGTGGTTTCACGATTTGCCCATCATAGTTGATGCAATTATGATGCTTTTTGATTGCAATATTAGTAGAGAAATTTCCTACTTCGTCTAAGACAATATCATTCAGACTTCGGTATTGCTTTATATCCTTTATTATTTCTTGAAATGTTTTCATATCACAACCTCTCCAATCGTTCTCGTTGGTCAGTGTGATAAGCAACCATATCATCTTTGTGAGTTCTGATAAGCAAGTTGTAATGCGTTCTCTGTTATTTGGTTGGTATTCAATGCTTGTTCGTTGCTTCGGGCATATTCTTTATATGCACGCACATTATCCAGGACCGATTGTGAAACCTTTACTTGGTGAAGCAGTTTCTTCTTCTGTTGAATAGTCCATTGTTAAGTGTTTCTCATTTCTGATTTCACATTTTGACCATAATGCAAATGACCATCATGGTTTCCATACTGTTATGTGCTAGTTTCAATATTTTAGGAAATCAAAAAAGAATAAGATTGTCAGATTGTAAAACGACACCCAAACTTGCAATCAACAAGATGATTAATTATTCGAGCTGGCAGTTGGTTACGAAAAACTGAGGAACCAGTTATCCGAATTGACGCAGAAAGTTTATGCACACAAGAAGAATAGTCTAATAAAGTTTCTAATAAGGACTAAGCTAGTAATTACGAGTATCTATTACTTGACAATTTGGTTATTTAAATTAAAAAATTGAATGCTATTTTATGGACTCATCTCAATAATATCTTGAGCACTGAATTTTGGTAATCAAGATTGGGTATTCATCTGTTAAATTATTTAAAAAATACTAGTATCAACGAAAATAACATTTCCTGTTTTAAACAAGATGTCGTCTTCATAACATTAGACGTAATATAGATAA
>CAYVHK010000121.1:0-14208 GCA_964451145.1 uncultured bacterium
TAAGCCGAATGGATATGGTCTGATAATATCGAATCCACTCAGGTGTTACGGGGTGAGTTTTGGAGCAATGTTTCTAATTACCTGCGGGTGGCTTTCTGCTTCAATTTCACTCTGGATACTAGGCACTTCTAGGCGTTAATCTCTTCAAAGAGAATGAAGGATTTAAAATGTATGGGCTTTTGAGCTATTCAACTAAAAGGTGTTACCCGCGTTGTTTTTAATAGTTGTGTCAAAAAACCGTAGTAATGATTCAGTAATCACTGCAAAACACTGTCAACAATCTGTCAAAAGTCGTCGTTTCGACCGCTTAGGTAATGTTTGTTGGGTTTTCTAATGCCATTTTTTGTGAATTTGCATCAAATTTGTCTGGCGTTTCTTGAATAATCATGATTTATGGGTATTGAAAATTAAAATCAAGCTTTCATTTTTCTATAATTTTGTTCAATCTAGGTGTTTTTGGCAAAAAAATGAGGAAATTGATCAAATTTGATAGATATGATTTTTACGAACAGGACGAACGTGTGCTGATGCCAACAATATCTTTTGAGTTGATAACGGAACAAGACAATAAATCTATCTTCACTAAAGAGGCTTATGATCGGTCAGTTGAGTAGAAGTTAGATTAATACCTTAACAGATATGGTTGGGTAGTTAAAAAGTTGATTAGGTCTGGTAGTGGTCGATTACGTTGAGGCCTAATTAAAAGCACTTATCAGCTTTTGTCAGAGGGTTTTGGGTTGGACTTCGATTAGTCGGTCTTTTTGCTCTAGCTCCAGACCGTACCCAACCCCACCAAAGTGCATAGAGATGTTTATTAGATTAAACGTGTTGACCGATTGAGCGGCCCCAGAAACCGACTTTCTTTTCTTCTTTCTTTTGGCTGTCTTCTATTAAAGTTAATTGGTGCCCAGTTATCGATGTACCAATGAGGGGGCAAGGTGAATCAACATTGTATCGATGTTATGTCGCATCATGCCGATATAGGTTTGATGATGATGTTTATCACAGTCTGCCAGCATTTGACTGTTAGCCCAAACACCATCAACCAAGATTGGACCGGCCAGACTAACTTTATAGCCTTTTGCTTGCAATGATTCTTGCAAAGCTTGCATCGACTTCTGGGAAGTTGTGTTATCCCAAAAAATTGTGGTCAAGTTTCGGGATATAATTTTGTCGGCTAATTGTCGCATGTTGGCTATACTTGCCTCTTGACCTTCCGTTCCCATTAGCCCGTTAGTTTCAAAGCCATAGGCCTGACCAAAATAATTGAGGGCGTTATGTGAAGTAATCAATAGTCGATTATCAACAGGCACTTTTTTGCTTTGGGACAAAATATATCGATCGAGTTCACGTAATTGTTTGAGGTAGGTATGAGTTGACCTTTGGTAAAAATCGGATTGTCCGGGATCAATGGCCTTAAGGCTATTTTTCACCTGTTGAACAACTGCCATCCAATGACTAACATTTAACCAAAAATGGGAATCATAATGATTACAGGTGCTTTTGGAATGGAAATGCGGATGGTGATGATCCAATTGATTAGAAGACAACAATATTTGTTTCGGTAAACAAGCTGAAATATCGACCAGGTAAATGCTTTCTGGCAGCTGATCGAAAACTCGTTTGAGTCCGTTTTCAGTGCTAAGCCCATTATACAAAATCAATTGAGCTTGGAAAATGTGCTGAATATCTTCTGTCCGAATTTTGTAATGGTGAAGATTATTTCTCATTAACGATCGAACTGTGACCCGCTCCTGCCCGATTTGTTGAACAGTATCAGCCAAAAAAGTTGTAGTAGTTACGACACGTAACTCGGCCTCGGCCATTGGGAGCAATAGAAGCCCTAACACAAACCAGTAGAAACTAAAAACCTTTATTTGCAAAATAATCTTCAAATGAATCATGACTATCGAATTTTTTCTCTTGATATGGGCCAAGATGTGCAGCACGGTGGCCTTGACACCCGCCGTAATGTTATACAGTAACATTACGGCGGGTGTCAAGTAAAGAGGATTCGTTCAACAATTTAATTCGATCGAGTTTATATTTTCACTTCGTGTTATAATCAGGAATTAAATTAGTTTATGGAGCTAGTTGATTAATCATGCCTTTTACACTGGAAGATGAGTTTGGCGATATTATTAAAAAAGCTCGACGCGGGCTAGATTTGAGTCTTGGGCAAGTATCGAACGCGACACAAATTCCCAATGCCAAATTGTCCAAGATGGAAACGTATTCCTTAAAGCCAACAGGTGATCAAGTTGACCGACTTGCTAGTCGTCTAGGATTATCTGCCAATAAACTGAAACTAATTGCTGAAGAAGATTGGTCTCCAGAACCAGTACCAACCAACTATGATTCGGCCTTATCCGAGATAAAGATCAGCCAAAATGTCAACGGGTGGCCAGTTCACGCCTATTTGCTCATTTGTCAAGTAAGCAAACAAATTGCGATTATTGATACCGCCGCTCATCCAAAAGCAGTAATTCAAAAAGCTAAAGAATGCAATCTGCCTGTGTCAGCTATTTTGCTAACACATGCACACCAAGACCACGTCGGTGGTTTACTTGAGATTCAACAAGTTTTTGATGCCCCTACATACATTCATCAAGACGAACCTAAACCGACAAGCCGACGACCATTGAGAATAGTAACTCACGGTGATATCATCTCAGTTGGGGCTTTGTCCTTACGTGTTTTGGACACACCCGGCCACACACCGGGTGGTTGTGTTTTTCATACTCGAAATACAGTTTTCGTGGGAGATGCCATTTTTGCTGGTTCTGTCGGAAACGCCTCAGTCTCTTACGATGGTCTACTAAATAGTATTCGTCAGTATGTACTGAGTTTACCTAATGAAACCTATCTTTTCCCTGGGCACGGACCTGCGACAACCGTCGGTGAAGAAAAAGCTCATAACCCGTTTTTTGTTGGATTTAATGGGGATTAAAAAGGTGTGAAAAAGTGCTATTTTCTTTGGTTGATTTTATTTGGTTTAACAATTAGCATAATAAATGCCGAGAACTTGAAGGGAGAAAAAAAAGAAAATCTATCAGTGGTAATCGATGGACAGAGCGTCCCTGTACGTTATTACGCTTTTCCTGCTGAGAATACAGAATCTGGCGGCGGGGTAATGATGTTTATTCACGGTTTCCGTAGCAATGCACGTTACTTTTATCCTGTCGCTTTGGCATTTTCTAAGGCTGGTTACCAATCCTTTTCGCTTGAGTTGCCAGGATACAATCAAGCGAATTGGGATACATCGGCCGAACTAGCAATTTACGACCTGCCAACTTACGGTCAATATGTGGCTCGTTCTTTGGAAATTATAACGAGAGCAGAACAAATAGACTTGGCACGCTTGACTATCTGGGGACACTCAATGGGATCTGGTATCGTTTATAGGGCAGCAGCTGATCATCCAAATCTATTTTCTTGCTTGCAGTCAGTTGTTTTTGAAGCTCCAGCATTTGCCGATTGCATCACCAAATTCTCAAAAACTGCCATTTGGTTCTCCACCAAAACACTTTCCCTTGTCCATCGCCATAAACAATCCGTATCAACATACGCTAAGTGGTTACGGATAGAAGGGCACGCCGACACCCCTCGAGTTTTTCTACAAAATGCTAATTCTATGTTGAAGCCACAAAACAATATAACACAGGGAGTACTAAATCAAATTGGAATGGAAAAAATAATTTGGCTGTGGAGCCCGAGAGATATAGCCGTTTATTCACCTCCACCCTCTTTTATTCCCAAAAGGCAAAGAATTTGTGTTGCGGTCAATCACGGCATTTCCCATCAGGAACCAGACAAGGTCTGTCAAGCAATACTTGATAGACAGTTCAAACTACCTGCCAAGGGTGGCAAACAGTGACATCCACTCCCGATTTTTCAACTTTTTCTAAACCACATCTGGTTGCTATCGGACTGACATTCTTGGTACCGTTACTTTTATCGTTGTTAGTTCGGCAAGCGAGATCTGACCAATTAACTAGAAAAGTTTGTTACAGTTATGTAGCAGTATTACTTGGTCAGGAGTTTGCCATGTTTGGTTGGCGGCTCGTTTCGTTCGGTTGGACAGGTCAAGAGGGTTTGCTTAACCACTTACCCTTCCACATATGCGGTATGCTAGTATTTTTAATTTCGGTTATGTTAATTTTGCAGGATCAAAATTTGTATGAGATAGCCTATTTTTGCGGGCTGGTTGGCACTCTAAACGCACTTATTTTCCCAAATCTAGTTGCGGGTGAAGGATTTCCCAGTTTTCGCTTTATTCAGTATTTTTCTGCTCATAGTAGTATTATTGGTAGTGTTCTATTTGCGACTTGGGGTCTACAACTAAGACCTACTTTAAATGGGTTGTTGCGTGCCTTTATTGTTCTCAACTTGTATACAGCCTTTACAGTTCTAATTAACTTAATACTAAGAAATTGGGTACCTGAAAGTAATTATATGTTCGTTTGTGCACCACCCGAAAATGCGCCTCAGATGTTTTTTTTCCTGCCTCACCCTTGGTATATACTCTTTTTAGATGTCTTAAGCTTGATTTTATTTTTCGTCGTTTATCTGCCCTTTGCGATAGTAAACTTATTCAAGCGAATTAGAGTTTCCGAGCCACAAAATTGACCCGATCAGAAAAAAGCCCCGGCCGGTTGAAAGTATACATATCGTACATACCAACAACCTCATACCCGCACTGTTTGAGCATTTTTTTAATTAACCCATTGTCAAAGATTCGTTGAACGTGTAGCTCTTCGAAACGCCGAAACAAATCACCATCCTTTATAAAGAATGTCAGGGTAGTTCGGCAAACTTGCTCTTTTTTTGAATAAAGGTTTTGCCAAATGTAAGCATAGTCGTCGTTATTTTCAGCAAAGGTTTGAGCGTGAAAATGACGTACAATATTTCGTTCAGTTGTGACATCAAAAATGAATAACCCATTTGGCTTGAGATGATCGATAACTCTAAAACAAACACTAGCGAAATCTTCTTCATCCCGCATATAATTTATACTGTCATAGGTACAGAGAACTACATCGAACTGTTGCCCCAAATCAAATGTCCGCATATCACTGTGAACTAAATTAATAGATAGCCCTAAATTGGAGACTTTATCTCGAGCAATATGGAGCATTCCTTCAGCCAAATCGACTCCTGTCATGTGATAATCTTTGTCAGCCAAAATTGCTGTCAAAGCTCCGGTTCCACAAGCAATATCTAAAATGGTTTTCGGTGATTTGCTTTGTTGATGAAAAATATTCTGAATATAATCTCCCCATCGTTGATAATCAACATTATGCATAATACGATCATAAGCATACGCAAATCGCTCGTAGGCTGGAGCTAAAGCTATCATGAATTTATTACTCCTAGATTGATACTATTACTTACCATTTCTAAAACCAACAGCTGCATTAATCATAGTTAACAACGTTTTTATCTCCTCTGGATCAGATCCATCAACAAGAAACGCATAATCGACGGCAGACTTGACTTTACGCCAGCTAATTTGGCCTGACACCAAACTCATTGGTATTTTCTGCACGACTACTTTTACGCGTTCAATAGTTCGGGTAATTTCAGTTTTTTCAATGCTTGGTGGCATCCGATCAATAAACTGAGGCTCAAATAATTCTACCGCAGCTGTAATAAACCAGCGAATTGCATACCACTGAATAATAAACAACAATAGTAAAATGATTAATGCGACAATTAACAGCTTAGTGCGGTGGCTCCAAATCCAATTAAAGTTAATCGAGTTAAGACTTGATTTCATCTAATATGTCTTCCAAACAATCAACAATATTGATTGAGCGTAACGAATGGTTAAAATGACGCCCAAGTCTAGCATACGCAATTTAGAGTTGCAATAACTGGCCTGCAAAAATTGATCATTTAAGGTAAAATAGGATAATTGAGGCTGCTCAAAAATTACCGATCCAACTTGCAGAGAGAAACAGTAACGACGTATTAGCTAACCAATCAACAAGTTGAAACCTCCCATAATCACATCACGCCTTCTTAAGACTACTTGAATCACTAATTCCAGAAGGAGAATTCTGGTCAGGCACAAAATTACAACGTTTTTACAACACAACCTTATTTTGATACTACTCCTCAACGGTTGAAATACCCAGAAAAACGTGCACAAAGAACTCAGGTTCAGACTATTCTCTTTATTATTATCTAACGGATAGTTCCTACAACGACTTGCAATCAGCACTTCAGACTTTCAGCGGGTTGGATAGATTTAGCTATTCGAATAACATACGTACTATCAGCCAAGGTATATTATACAAAGGGAACCCGTTTATCGTTATAAGCAATGAAGATCGGCTCAATTTTAATCAATTGGCCTCTTCACTCTAAGCCAAGTAAATCATGCAAACTATTTCACCAAATCCATCTCAGCCAACGGAAAAATCCACCTTTCGCTCTGTAGTCTCCACTATTTGGTTATTTTTTCAGATACTTTCAGTATTGGGCATTTCACTTTTTTTTGTTTTGGTTGGAATAGTCAGTGGCGTTGTAATGTCTGCTTGGCAATCAGTGAAAATGGTTGATTTGACACAACTAGATTACAAACAAACTGACACTTGGAAACAGCACCTCGAAATCTATTCCACCCCATGCACTATTCAACAGGATGATAATGTTGATTTTGTTTTAGACAAAATTAATCGTCTTGCCTACGAACAAGTGCAACCGGATAAAGTAAGGAAGAGTGATTGGATACCAAACCAATATGCACTGAAGCTAGACGAAGGTCAACAAAACGGAATCATTGATCTATTCACCTCACCATTTCACTATCCTCGAATGGATCAATCTGCTCGAGATTTAATTTTAAAAATTGGGAATGGAAAAATCAGATCTATCCAAGAGTTAAAGCCTACACGCCAAGCCATCAAAAATTTTGAACTCGAGCCAGAATTAATTAGCGAAATTTACGATCGGGGTGGAGCAGCCCGTGAAATTGTAAGCCTAAACAAAATACCCGAAAGCTTATTGATTGCGTTTTTAGCAGTGGAGGATAAACGTTTTTACGACCATTGGGGAATTGATCCGATACGTGTGGTTGGAGCTTTTCTATATAACCTGAGAACTGGTCAGCTTCATGGTGCAAGCACTATCACTATGCAACTCAGCCGCAACATCTACTACGATAATCGGAAAATGTGGCTCAGAAAAGTCAAAGAATCTCTACTTGCAGTGCGGATAGAAGCCGATTACTCAAAAGACGAAATTATTGAGAGATATCTTAACTTTATTGATCTGGGCCGATATGGTAACCGGGATTTGCTAGGCGTTCAGGAAGCAGCTAAAACCTATTTTGGCAAATCTGTTTCTGAACTGGAGTTACACGAGTGCGCGGTTTTAGCAGCTATACCGAAGTCCCCAACTCGTTACTCACCCGTTCGAAATCCAAATCGGTGTAAAAAACGTCGCAATTTGGTGTTGAAATTGATGCGGGATAACATTTTCATTACCCAAAGCCAATACTTGACAGCTATTCGACAACCATTGAATGTGCAGAAACAGGGACTATCCAGACAACAAGTACAAGCTTACCACTTTTTAGACTATGTGCATGGTGAACTAAAAAAGATTGACAGCCTTAGTGAGCAACTCTACAGCCAAGGATTGAAAGTCTATACTACTATAGACTTATCTATACAAAGCGTAGCCAACTCTTGTGTATCCAAACATTTACGAGAATTAGATAGAGACAAAACTAAGTATCCTGATTTACCTGACTATGATCAAAATAAGAACAATCCAAACGGTATTAATCCCATTAAAAACTATTTACAGGCCGGATTGATCGCTATTGAACCACAAACTGGCCATATAAAGGCAATGGTTGGTGGTCGGGATTATTATGTAACTCGCCAAACGGTAAATTTTTATAATCGATCGGTTCAAGCGAAAAGACAGCCCGGTTCTGCCTTCAAACCTATTGTGTTAGCCGCTTTATTTAGTGAACCATCACTAGCGACTCCAGCAACAGTAATAACGGATGAGCCCTGGTTCACCGAAGATGAACCAGGCGAAATCTGGGCTCCTCGCAATTATAGTGGTCGTTACTTTGGTAATGTGACAGTTCGCACGATCATCGAGAAGTCAATTAATATTGGCATGGCCCGCTTAATGAACGAAACACCATTAGACTCCCAAACAGGACGAGCCAAAGGCATTACAAGAACACTTGAATTGTCTAAAAAGATAGGTATTAACAGTAATCTGAACCCTTTTCCAGCATTGGCTCTTGGTGCTTCAGACCTAACGCTCTTAGAAATTACATCTGCTTACGGGACTTTCGCAGATGCCGGCCGATATGCCAAACCTATTTCGATTCAGTTCGTAGAAAATCGAGAAGGCGAGATTTTGATCGAAAATCAGGTTAATCATCAACAAGTATTGGACCCAAAAGTTGCTTATACTGTCACACAATTGCTTTCTGGTGTTATCCAGAATGGTACAGGTCGTCGAGCTAAGATCATGGGATTAAAACGGCCTGCGGCTGGTAAAACTGGAACGACTAATGAATTTACTGATGCTTGGTTTGTTGGTTACGTACCGAATATGACGGTCGGTGTTTGGGTAGGGTTTGACGATCCTCAAAAAAGTGCCGAACAAGAAGGGGCAACAGGTGCGTTACCCATTTGGACCAAATTTATGTTGGATGCATTACGTGGCCCAGTTACTGATTTTTCGAAACCAAGTGGAATCATCTTCAGAGAAATCGATAAAGAAACAGGTTTGTTGGCTTATAAAGGCCAGTGTCAACCAGAAAATATAGTACGAGAAGTTTTTTCGGTTGGTCAAGAGCCGAAAGTGTTGTGCGATGCTCACCAATAAAGCAATGGTATTAGACTGCGCGAAAAATCAGATACATCATTCAAGCCGACGTACTCAAGAAACAAAACACAAAATTAGGAAGCCCAGGCTAACGTCAGTTGAGGCCTAAGACGAGAACAACCTTTGAGCCAAATATACGTCCACAATCACACAATAAACAATCACTCATTGCGACTTCGACCACCAAAAACAGTGATATTAATGCTAAATTGGTTTGGTACTTTGTTGTTCTATTGCCTTTTAATTTTTGGGTCTAGTCAAACAATCTTGGGCCGAGTCATGGTCATTGATCGTATTTTAGCAGATGTGAATGGACACGCTATTACTCTGAGTACTCTGGAAAATGAATTAGCTTTGCGACAAGTTCAACAACCATCGCTGGTTGTCAAAAAACAGGTTCTAGCTGATTTAATTGATCAAGAAATAATGTTTCAAGCAGCTGATCGATCTGGGATTCTTCTTGGCAGATGGGATAAGAAAGTAGCTGACGAAATTAGACGTTTGCAGATTCAATATAAATCTGAGAGCGACTTTCTGGATTACCTAACCGACAGGCAGCTGACATTAGTGGATCTGACTGACTGGATGAGGCGACAACTCATTTTGCAGAGTTTTGTAACCCGTCAATTTACCAACCAAATCGAGTCTGACAAAATTTCTCAATCAGCACAAGCTTACTATCAAAAGAATCGTTTGCAATTTTGGTTGCCAGCTCACATACGCTTTCAATACATCTTGATCGCCATACCGGATCTAGCTTCAGCTGAAATGTCAAGTCAGGCTCGAACTTTAGCCGAAACGATTCATCAGCAATTAGTAGATGGTAAAACCTTCCAGCAAATTTCACAGAGATACGGAGATCAAACTGTAGTAGAAAATTCAATTCAACAGCCGAAGGTCACGGTTATACATAAACCAAAAACTGGCCCTGCTAATACCAAGTTAGGAATTGATATAGCCCAACTAGAAATTGGCAGTATCAGCAAACCTAAGCTAACTATTGATGGTTATTTAATCGCCAAACTATTGGGTAGATCTGATGCACAACAACAGAATTTTGATTCGGTGCAAAAACAAATCGAAAGTCAACTGAGGCAACAGGAAATTGAGATCCTTTTGGACAACTGGCTTGAAAACGAACATCAAAACAGTAACATTCAAAATTTTAGCCGATTTGAAGAAAATTAGATTTTTTTCTACTGATTGACCACGAACACTAGAAAGTACCAGCTTTTGGCCACAATGCAGGGCCCCGAATTACAATGAGTTAAAAATTCCCACCTCTATTTCCCTTCACAGAACTTCTCCTTTAAATCACAGTACATCTTTGTATCAGTTCTCGGCCAAAGTTTGAACTATAAAACTTCACTATGGAAATTCATGGAAAAATAGATTCAGGTAAAAGTATGGAAACAATCGAATCAATATTCCATATTAATTTGATCTTAATACGTACCGAAAAACAATGCCATCAAAATAGTTAATCGCAATTTAGCAGTCAAAATTAATGAAAGTAAGCAAACGTAAAATGTGTTTTTTTAGAATCCCGCAAATGAAAAAGTGCTATAAAATAGGAGTCATACTTAGTAAGTTCATTTACTATAGTCGTTGGAGTTGTGCTAATCCTGAGGCTATTCCCAAAAACATTATGAAATCCATAACTGTTGGCCTTAGATTTTCCAAGAGTTCTAGATAAACAGCTTCCTCCGTTCAAATTATGATCATGTAGCTTTTTCACCTATCTCCAAAGGATGATTTTTCATCAACGTTTCTCTATGAATTACACATTTCCATTTTACAGGTGACAGCCGTTTTCCCCTTTGGCATAGACGATATGTGTTATCCATAACCAACGGAATATACTATTCGTTAATTGCTAACCGTCTCTGTTTTTTCTGAAACACTGTCACCATTTCTGTAAAATAATACATCCTAAAGTCTTCAGTTAAATTAATAAATTGGGAAAAACAGGATAGCACTACATACATAACCTGAATACTAGTTCTTAATTTAATCCTGATACACAACGAAATCCATATATGTAGTTCCTATTACTTGGATAATTACTAAAACGGTTATCTATATTCAGCCCGTTAGCGTAGCTTTCCCAAGAACCTCCCCGCAAAACACGAAATTTTTGCTCTTCATCATACCAATCTTTGCACCATTCCCAAACATTTCCTGAAATGTCATGAATCCCATATCCGTTAGCTTCAAAGCTTCCTACTGGAGCAGTCGAGTTATCCCATTCATCTTTACCGCTTGCTCCTTCATAGTTAGCATAATTCCTTGCTACATTTTCATCATCTCCCCAAGGAAATTTTTGTCCTGTTAAACCACTTCTAGCAGCGTGCTCCCACTCTTTTTCTGTCGGTAACCTTTTCCCTGCCCATTCGGCATATGCATTAGCATCATTCCAACTAACGTAAATCATTGGGTGGTCATCTTTGGGGGAATACTCATTTACTTGTTTCCACATGGAGTAGGGGTGGTCGGTTTCCTCCACAAACTTTCTAAACTGACGAACCGTCGTTTCCTTAGCATCCATATAGAAAATAGGATCACTGAGGTTTTTTGAAGGAATTCGTATCATTTCAGAGTTATCTTTTTTCCAAACGATCTTCCTATACGTAGCTACTTTCAAATCGTCCGGACTTAGGATAGAAGGAGAAACGTCCTGATCTTCAGCGTAAGCAATAAAAATAATAAAAATAATAAAAATAATAAACGGTCCACTATTTTTTTTCATCGATATAATCCATCCTATTTGTTAACTCCAGTTTGATAAAAATCTAAAAATACCGTTTCTTCCTGACAATATGATAATATTAATACTGATTGATTATGTTTTCCTTCCTAAATTATCTATCAGAAAGATACATTAAGGATCATCCTTACACTAGGATTACTTTAGCTGTGAAAAATTATTATTTTAGATGTTTCCTGCGTACCTAATATGCAATTTCAACACGATTACCCGTAATAATAGATTCTTGAATCGCCATTGCCATAGCTGTTGCAATCAGTCCATCCTCGGGAGTGGCAGCAACAATATCACCGGTTCGAACGGTATTGATGAATGAACGTACGTTGTACTCCATCAATGTCATACGTTGAGGTGATTGAAAATTTTCAATCGTAGATTCTTTGCTCTCTCGTAACGCCCATTCCAATTTGTTAGGCAACCATTGGACTCCACTTATACGCGCAAGACCTTTTTCTGTCCAGACATCTAGAAGATGTCCACCATCAGCACTAGCAGCGCCAATAACACCACAGGTCAAAGAAGCTGAGGCCCCAGATTCAAATTCAACGACAGCTGCAGCCGCGTCAGGCATAGGACTTCCTCTGAACGATCCACCAAACGAGAATACAGATTTAGGTCGACCTAACAAAAATGCCAACGTGTCGAAAAGATGTACATAGCATTCATTAAGAATTCCATTATGGTTTTCTGGATCCCAATGTTTTGATTCTGGAGAAGGACACCAACCCATCATTAGATTAGCATTTGCCATCCAACCTTTACCTAGATCTACCATCATAAGCTCTCGTAGTCGTACCATGGCTGGCATACAACGAATTGGAAATTCAATTTGACTAGGGACATCAAAACTATTGCATAATTCAACGAGATCTCTTCCGACTTCGACATTACCTGACCAAGGTTTTTCAATTAACATTGGAAGTCTTCTACTGCCCGCTGATTCGATCAGTGCCTTTCGGTGTTTAGGTGTAACCGCTAATATTACGGCATCGAGCAACTCCTCATTCATCATCTGATCCGCATCTTTGTATAGTCGAAGGTCATTTTTCTTTTCATAAGTTTCTACTCCGCCCAGATTATCTAGTCGAGCAGGCATATTCTCTGCGGCTGCAACAATATGAGCTCCTTCAATTTCATTCACCGTTTGGACTATCCATTGACCGAGACCCAGACCAACAATACCAAGCTTAATGTCTACCATCCTAACTCCTTTTACTTATATGATGATTATGGTTAATCATCAAAGATGATCTTACAATTTCGGCTACCATTCTTCTTTCCCTTTTTGAAACAGTGTAAAATGTCAAATTTTCTCTTAGAAATCGGACAAAGATAGGAAATAAACCAACAGATATCATTCTCATATTGTATTAAACAAAAAACTATGACCATTAATAGAAACATTCAACTGTTTTTCCTTACCGAATTGCACCACCTTTTCTTTCTAATTAACTGGTCAAGTGCAAAGGTCAGTATTCCTGCTATTGTTTGATAAAACTTCAACCTTGGTTCTGTTGTAAGGAAGAAAAAATGATGGAAATCAGTCGCAGAATGTTTTTGTATTTACTTCGATTTTTGTTTAACCTCTTCTACTTATTAACAGACCACTGTACTTTCAATTGTATCATGGACTTTGAGAAGGACTAATAAAAACGCCACTCAAAGTCTGTGATATAATTAAGGGCAAAGAAGGATTTTAAAAATACAGAGGGTCCTGACAAATCGATACAAAATAATAAAACCAAATTCTTTGACTACTGGGCTTTGAAATCTTTAAGTTCAGTCATAAATGAATAAATCTCATGGCCTCGCTCTACAATTCAGGTTCTCACTCTCCTTATGAAGCTATTTACAGTATTATATTGGAACCCGTAGCAAATTTCGCTGAAATGACTGGGAATCAAAGTTTAACAACTAACGCCATAACAGAAGTAGGATCACGAGAGACAAAAAAAGGCGCTAGGAAGCTCGGAAGCCTACTTGATAAAATCAACTGTACTATTAAAAAAAGAAAAATGTTAATAATAAAAAGTATTTGATTTTTCTGACCAATAAAAGCTTGAGTGGTTCTCTGTCAATAACAATATTATGAATAGTATTCAAAAGGAAAAATTGAATAAACCAAAAGAAAAACGTTTTTTTGCGCTTATCCCTAAAAAATAATGGTAGATTTATTTCTGTCCGAAGCTAAACACTTGGCTTTTCCCTAGCTGGGTATGACGGTCTAAGACTTAAAATACACGGAGGCAACCATCGCTATTCAATATGAGCTAGAACTCAGCAACATCGAGGAACATGGGAAATAGTAAAAATATCGGACAAGGGTTAGAGATCCAAATCCTCTCTACAAATCACGACGACCGAATCCGCAGTATTGGCTTCATTATTACTGATAAGAATCAAACTCCCTTTAGTTTGAAAGTTGATTGGATTAAATCATAAGTCGATTTAGATTGGGGTTTGGTCAGTAGCATACCAAGACCAAAAGCTCTATATTCTAAAGTAACATTAACCAAATGATCATAGATTAAATCACACACTATCACTTTAGGCCAGAAGATCCACGAAAACACAAT